>JASJHH010000063.1:0-11784 GCA_033791145.1 Legionella sp. | reverse complement strand
CAGATGTTGCAATGGCTGTTAGCCATGGTTAAATGGAGAGCCGTATGCGCTGAAAGGTGCACGTACGGTTCGGAGAGGAGAACCAGAGAAATAGTTCGACTACGCTCTGGCTCTTACTCTACTCAGGGTTAATGGAGGCTTCGTTTATTTAGCTGCAGTGATTGATTGGCATTCAAAAGCCATCTTATCTCATAAAATATCGAATACCATGGACTCATCTTTGGTTACTGATGTACTCAAAGAAGCATTAGATAATTATGGTATTCCTGAAATATTTAATACAGACCAAGGAAGTCAATATACATCTTATGATCATACTAAAATTCTAATTGAAAATGGTATTAAAATATCAATGGATGGTAAAGGCCGTGCCACTGATAATATTGCTATCGAGCGGTTTTGGCGCAGTGCCAAATATGAAAATATTTATCTACAGGAGTACAGCAGCATAAAAGCATTAAAAAATGGTGTGTTGGAGTATATTAAATTTTATAACCATAAAAGATTTCATCAATCACTGGATTATAAAAAACCGATGAATGTGTACAATGATTGCCGATTTGATGCTATGAAAATGGCGGCTTAAAAAAGCAGGGGAAAAGGAATTAATGCGTTGAAAATACTGTCTTGATTTGTGGTGGCACTATAGCTGTTACTTGACTATAAATCCGAACATCCAAAGCAAATTGCAGGGGATGAAAATTTACTTGCAACTGCTGTATTTTATAAAAATCTAGAAATGGTTAAACTACTGCTTGAGTATGGCTATACTGATTTTCAAAACACACTGCATTATGCCGCAAAAGATGATTGTCTTGATGTACTTCAGCATTTACTGAAACATACTCCTAATAATGTAGATCTCCTCGATAAATCAGATAAAACGCCACTGCATTATGCTGCAGAACATGGTCAACTTGAGGCACTTAAGGAGTTGATTAAATATTCAGCTGATACAAATAAAACCGACAAATTCGGTAACACGCCACTACATTATGCCGTAAAGAGTAGGGATTCAGCTGTAAAATTTGAGCTGCTTGAGGAACTGCTTAAACATGCTCCAGATGTAGAACAAACTAATAATCTAGGTGAAATGCCATTTCAGGTTGCTTGCGAGAGCGAAGATATCGAATCGATGCGCGTATTGCTTCAGCATGGCCTTGCTCAACAAAAAGGACATACGGCAAAAAATGCTTATTTAGCGAAGGTACTTAAAAATACGAGCAGCTATCTATATGATAATGCCTTATCTGCATCTGTTTTCGATAAAAACACGTTAAATATTATTTTTAAAGATACTTCTAGTTTATCACTTGCTCTTAACAGTTTGAGTGAAGAACAATGTAGCAGTATTTTAGATATTGATATTTTTAAGCGTCATTTGAAAAAAACCGTCACAGATGTTCGTAATTTATCTGCTTTATTTTGTGCCTTAGAAGAAAAAAGAGCAGAATATTTGTTGGATACTTTAAGTTCAGATTTAAACAATATGCTTCCTGATCATGAGAGCCAAGGAATTTTAATTAGTACTTTAAAGATCAGATCAAACGTTTTATATGAGAAGGCAAAAGAAATTTTGAGCGCTGCTGACAGTAAGCCTCAAGCGACACGCTCAAAAAGTGGACTTTATTTTTTTGGGAAAAATAGAAAAAACAAACAGAATAAAGGCGCTTCAGCTGATGAAGGTCCTGATAAAAGCAAAGGGCTTGATTGAAATCCAACCCAGCCCTATTTATTTAATAATTGATCTGGTCAACCTAAAACGCAGGGGGTCACCAAAAGAAATTTTTATTTATTAAGTAACAGATCTGACTCCATAGTTGAAGATGCTATTTTTGTTGTAATATGACTAAAATGTAGATGACCCATGGTGAAAAAATGAAATTTGAAGATAAAAAAGTGATAGTAACCGGAGCTAATAGAAGTATTGGTCGAAAAATTGCTGTGGATTTTGCAGCAGAAGGTGCTGATGTATTGATTAGCTATCGTACTGATAAAGCCGGGGCGGATGAAACTGTTAAAATGATAGAGGCTCGAGGTCGTCGAGCATGGTCTCTTCATGCTGATTTTTCAAAAATAGAAAATGTAAAAGATTTTTCTATGCAAGCGATTGAGCATCTTGAGCAAGTTGATCTTCTTATTAATAATGCCAGCATGTTATCTCGTGAAACAATATTTGAAATATCACCAGAGTTGATGCAGCTAGTATTTCAAGTTAATACGATTTCTCCTCTTTATTTATCAAAATTAATTGCTAACCATATGATTGATAAAAAAACCAAAGGTTGTATCACTAATATTTCCTCAATAGCAGCAACAACCACCATGTCAAAAAGTATTGCTTATGCGTCGTCAAAAGCAGCAATGAATAAATGGACTCAAAATGCAGCACTAAATCTTGCTGAAAATGGTATTCGTGTTAATGCTATTGCTCCTGGGGTTATTCAGTCAGGAATGAATCAAGACACTGCTAGAACTGATCCTGAATTGTGGCGTTATTATCAAGAAAATATTCCGCTTAAACGAACTGGAATTCCTGCTGATATAGCAAATATGGCTCTTTTTATTTCTTCAGATGATGCGAGTTGGATAACGGGTAAAATATTTGAAGTGGACGGAGGGCATGTTCTATAAATTACTGATCTGGTTTAATTGAACCGAACACCTGACCTCATTGATTTAATTCTGTTTTTAAAAAGCGCTCTTTGTGTTAATATGTTCTTTTTTGGTGTTGAGTTTTTATATGCGTGATTTTTTGAAAGAATATAGTCGGGATCTTCATGGGGCATTATCAGTAGTTACTATTATAACCATTACTGTTGCGTCGGGAGGCATTGCACCTATTACGCTTGGATGTACTGGAGGTGTTGCGATTGTTTTAGAAATGGGACTTACACTTTGCGAACCAGCGATTGATTATGCTGAGCCTGAGTACCTCAGGGTCGGGGCTTGCGTTTTGCAAACATCAGTTAGGTCTGCTATGTTTTTTGTAAATTACAAAACCATAATTAAAGAAATATGATGAACAAACATTTTTTACTTAACAGCATCTTAGGCCTTAGCACATTGTTAACTTCGTACGAAGTATGTGCGGCAACTAGCGACATTTTTTATGTTCAGAATAACAGCCGCGGGACAGTATATATTACATGGACGGGCCAGACATCACCGCAAGCTATCACTAGAACAACCCCGGCGGCATATAGGATAACGCAAACAGTACAAAGCTGCACAGTCTCGTGCTACGAAACAATGGACGCAAGCGAGACTATTGATAACATTACTGATAACTCAGTCACCATAAGCGGCTGCAAGCCAACCATCTCTTCAGATTAAGACACACCTCATTTAACCTGTTGATAAACAAAGAATCAAAATGGTGCGCCCGGAAGGATTCGAACCTCCGACCCTCTGGTTCGTAGCCCTATTCTCGTCATAAAAAGTAGTTTAAAATCAATGTCTTATAATGCATTAAAACTACCAGAAACAGCTTAAAGCCACCTTAAACGGTGTGTTACTGTCACAATCATGACACAGTTTAAAAACGCAGGGGGTCTACCATAGGCCTTTGCAAGACGCAAGCCTCGACCCTGAGGTTCTGAGGTTTCTTTTTATAGATGATCAAGGAGCAAGGAATCAATAAAGCCTACATTCGCCCGCTTTGTTCTATAATAACATCATATGAGTGTTTGATATCACTTTCTAGCAACTTGTGAGGTATGTGATTTATGAAGCCTAAATTTAGTATTGCTATCCATTACGCACAAGATCAAGAAATTTTACTTTCATTAGAACGGGATGGGCGTACTGGGCAAGAAATAAGACTGGGTGGTAAGGGATACTTTCTAAGTTATTTAGGGGACGATATAGCCAAAGCTCGGATTGTGGAAACACTCGAGGAAACATTTGTTGATAATGATCGCCCTGTGACGCAAGAGGCACTCAAGAAGAGTTTAGAATCTTTTGGGATTGTAGCAGTAACTTCACGTTCAGAAAAATTACAACGGGGCCTAAAGCGCGCTGCTATAATGGGTAAAGGAATGCAGCAGATGAGTCGTCGTCAAACCTCCGATGAGGCGCGTGGCCGAACCATGGTAGAAAATCCTCATATAAATCTTTTTATGGAAGTTAGGACTGAGGAAGAGGAAGAATTACTTGCAAAACAAAGAGAAGGCGTATTTAGGTGTTGGAAAACCGATAAAAATGCCAATCTAGCCTTACCTGAATGGGAAGCCTATAAAAAGGAACAATGGAAAAAAAATCAAACTGAGCTTGATTTTGTACCGTGGTTGTATCATCAAATATGGGAACAATCTGGAACAAAAGACGATATATTGACTTGGTTAATACGTTTTGAATATGAGAAATTTAATGTTGAAATGCCATTTGATGAATGGAAAAAAGCATTTATTTCAGATATCACAACTTATTACGGACAATATTGTGATGCACATGCGACTCAGGCTGAAATCTTGAATGCCTGGTTAGAAAAAAGTATCTCAGGTTTAAATTTATCTGATGCAGACTACGTTACGTTTAAAGCGTGGAGAAAAGCGGGAAAAATAGATCACTTTCAAGCTGCAATCCTTCGTAAAGCATGGGAGCAAACAGACAAGCGTCTGTCTTTAGAAAAATATACTGAGCTTAAACGGCAAGCGTTGGATGAGCGTTGGGAGAAATCTGGTTTAAAACAAGCCGGGGTATCTTTCCAATATTGGCGGGAAATGCAAGATCCTACTTTAGTGAATGATACAGGGCTTAGACCATTTATTCGATGTGATGCAAAAACCCGAAAACTTTATCACGTTACCTCAAGCCAAACAGGTGAAATCCTTCGAAATGGTAGGCTGTATTCAACAGAATATGATACTACTTTACATAGTGGTAAAGGCTATGCCATTTTTGTTGTAGATTCTGATGAGCAAATATATGCAGGGTCACATATACAGCAGGTATTCCATCACTCTAGTTTTTTATCAAATGCGGCGACACTTGCATCTGGAGAGGTTCGGATGGGCCTTGAAAGCTTTATCCAGTATGCAAAAGACAAACACCACGCCGACGTCATGCTAGCAGAATTTACAAGTAATAATAAAGATCCATATAAAATACAATTTATTAAAAATGAGAAGGATAATACCTGGACGATTGCAGGCGAAGATGCTGAGGCTAACATGCAAATTATCCCTGTGCCTGCGGGTTCCGAGCTAGAAACCTCTTTGCAAGACCCAGCCATGAAGGATTTATCGTTTTCAAAGCGCTCTACTATTCTGACTCAAGCCGCAACAGTATTGGGTAGAAAAAATCCAACTGACCAGGTGACGTTACTGTCGAGTAAGAGTGGTCATTATCAACCCAAAGATGAAGAAAATTATTACATGTTAAAGCTATGGGAGCGACATGGTGTTGATTTAAGTCAAACGCCATTTGTTTCCTTGGGTTCGTCTGAAGCATATCGTTGTGCGCAAGAATATCTCGACTTAATAGAGCCGCGTATGAGAGCAAGACAGGAAACACGTCTCTATCTAGAAACAGGCTCAGTGCAGAATCATTTACGTGAACCCTTGTCTTCAGTGCAGAACTCAGTCGTTATCAATGAAAAAAGTGAATGTTATGAAGGGGGGCTTTCTCATCCAGCTTTTTCTCACCCAAACGTGTTACACGCAAAGAATCTACCAGGGTATAGAGAGGGTGCGCTCGTTTTAAAAGAAGACGTAAAATTACGCATTGAAAAATTAAAAGCTAAGCTTGTAAAAGCTACTGTAGATGTTAAAGCGTTAGATAAGCTCATAAAAAACACATCAAAAAGGATGCGAGCTAGAAGACTCGGACGGCGGTTACTGAAAGAGAATACAGAAGCACGAATAGAGAAAATGACACGAGAGATAAACGTATTAGAAAATGCATTGAGTGCAACCTATGAGCCGCCTGGCACGCAGATCATACGAGGCGGTGGTGTCATGACGCTAAATGCAGCGGGTGAAGTCATAGAAGTAGATGCGAAACTGGGAAACTATGTGTTATCTCCTCAGGAAATAGAAAAGACATTACTGACACTTAAACAGCGAGGGGTAAACTTAGAGTCACTCTCTTTAATTACTTATGATGGGAAGGGACGTTCTATTCCGCTACAAAATGCACACCAATACATCATTGATAAAAGTCGACAAGTATTGCATGAAGGACCAAGCGCTTCATTGGATGTAGGAGATACATCCTATGGCGCCATTGCAAGGAAACTGGGTGCGGCACCTTCTTCAGCAGCTATTGCAGAATCTTTTGAGTCAGCCGAAGAAAAAGTAAAGCAAGAGGAAAGCATACTTCATCATCAAAAAAAGGAATTGAAAAAGTTAATTGAGCATCATAAGGTTGTTGGTGCTTCAGTGGCTGTTTTAGATAATGGAGAGATGAGTGCTTTTTCTGCTGGAAAGTTAGTCAGTGGCGGGGAGCAAAATTTAACACCGGACGGGGTATTTGAGGCAGCTTCACTGAGCAAACCTGTTTTTGCTTACATCGTATTAAAAATAGTGGAACGAGGAGATATTGATTTGGATGCGCCTTTATGTCAATTATCTCAAAATGGATTTGGCCCACCTGAACTTCGTGAAACGCCAGAATATCAGCAACTCACAGCACGAATGGTTTTATCTCATCAAACGGGGTTACCTAATTGGTGGCCTCATAGTTTTCAAGCTGAACCTGGGGCACAATTTAATTATTCGGGACTTGCGTTTACTTGTTTGTGTGATGTGATTCAAGAATCATCAGGATTGTCATTGGAACAACTCGCAAAACGTGAGCTTGAGCCATTAGGAATTGTTCAGAGTCATTATTTTTATCAGCCAGAAGATGATGCCGATGAAAAAAGGCGATTTGCTGTGGGGCATAACGCAGCAGGCGTGCCTGATGAAAAAAGTCATTATGTAAAGCAAAGCGAAGAAAACCCACAGATGCTTTTTGAGAAGCCTCTTCCTGCAGCATCGTTATTTATTACTGCTGAGCATTACGCGAAGTTTTTAGATGCTTGTATAAACGATAAATTTATACGGGAACATATGTTTGTAGATTCTAATGATTTAGCAGGTCGAGATAAAAAAGGTTTGGAAGCAGGTGTGCCATCTGACATGCTTAATCAACTGCATTGGGGTCTCGGGATGGGGATTCAGAATAATAAAGATGGAAGCAAAACACTTTTTCATTGGGGTGACTCCGAAACGTTTAGAAATTTAGCCACCCTCAGGATAGAAGAGGATGGTTCATATAAAGGAGTTGTTTGTCTTACAAATAGTGCAGATGGAGCAGCCATTTTTAGACAGGTTTCGGAGCCTATTGTTGGAGATAATGGACCTATTTCAGTGTGGTTACGGAAGAGGGAAAAATTAAATGTGAGCAAAGCGTCTTTTAGCACAACTGTTGAATCACCTGATACACAGTATATGAGAGAGCAACTTCAAGCCATAAAATCTGAAGAAAAAAACTTAGACTCATCTTCTTCAGCAGAAACAAGTAATACGCCAGGTATCAGAGGATCAAAGTGATATTTTGCGCAGGGGGTCTACCATAGAAATTAGGGGCTGTTGACATTTGCTCCCCCCATCGCCTACGCCCCGCGGCGGGGTCCATGGATGCCGCGCATAAAGCCTGAGAGATGGACACGAAATCGGGTGTTAAGTAGCTGAAAAATAGTGATATTTAAATTGAAGTTGCATAACAACTATGATCAAATAGTGTTTCCCGACATTATTAGAGCGATGTTGTCATGCAACTGATGAAATTATTACATAAAACGTTTCAAAAAGAATTACCTTCTGTTCATCAAATAAGATTAAAAAGCCTTATGATGGCCTCTGAAACACTTGTCAATGCGAATAAATTAACATTAACAGCCTTAGGACGTAATTTATTTGGTCAAGCGAAGACTCGAAGTAATATAAAAAAAATAGATCGCTTACTTGGAAATCCATATTTACAATTTGACCGTATAGCTTTTTATAAGCAAATGACTTCACGACTAATAACAGAAAACTCGACCTCATTGATTTCCGCTGGCTAAAAATAAACTAATGCGTAAAACATGATATTCTACTTATAATATTTCATCCAGCCGTTATCTTATTATGTTTATGCATAAACTAAAAAATCCTATTCTTCTGGAGCCTAATCCGGCTGATTTAATACCGCCATCGGTATTAAGAGAGTTTTTTCATACCCCTTTCTCAGACTCAGAAATACGACTGATGCAGACAAAAACATCGGAATTAGAAGAGCGCATCCAAGCAGCGCCATCTATTACAAAGCACTATGAAGCACGTGCTTGGCTTGCCATTGCTTATAGTCATCCTGATTTAACAAATGACGGCCTACTCCATATACTAA
Organism: Legionella sp.; assembly: GCA_033791145.1. Classification (GTDB taxonomy): domain Bacteria; phylum Pseudomonadota; class Gammaproteobacteria; order Legionellales; family Legionellaceae; genus JAALKW01. Next base: position 3,408 of record JASJHH010000063.1, on the reverse strand, counting down.
AAAAAATAATACCTCATAATACCAAAAAACAACTAGTAATTGCATCCGCTTTTGGGCGTGCTTATTTAGTGAATGAGCTACTGATGAGCACGGATGCATTGCATCTGATAAGAGAAAATAAGTATAATGTTTTTTTAGTGGCGGCGTTCCATGGGCACCTACCTGTTATGGACTGCTTTATTAAAACACTCACCCAACTTGCGCCTTCTGAAATGCAATACATGCTTTCATATGATAAACATGATGCCTTTTCTCAAGCAGCTTGGGACGGTAATCTCTCTGTTATGGAATATCTTATACATCAAACAAGAGATCTGCTCTCAAAGCAATCAGCAGTTTACATGATCACACGAGGTCCTTTTTCAGCTTTCTATGATGCAGCGCAAACAGGTCAAATTCCTGTAATGCAATGCATTATTAGACACCTAGAAGCCCTTGCGCCACAGCTAATCCCCATAATGCTTCAAGAGAGCACTTATTATGCTTTTCGACAAGCCGCATGGAATGGCCATTTACAAGTCGTAAAGTTTATTTTTAGATCGGCCGAAAAACGTTTGCCTGACAAAACACTCACAATGCTTGAAGCTTGGGATTATGGTGCTTTTCGTGAAGCTGTAATCCGGAATGATTTATCTATGGCTACATACTTACTTCAGCAATTAAAAAAACTTGCCCCTCATCAAATACAAAAAATGATTGAAGCTGCAGACGAACACCTAAAATATCAAAAACCTGAAATGCGTGCGCTTCTAGATAGCTATCAAAACGAAACCGCGTATACGGTAAAAAACAACTTTTTTCAATCCGACCAGCAAGCCGAGGATACATCTGAAAGAAAGGGGGGAAGGTTCGAGTTATAGTTAAATCTGGTGTCAACCTACGGGGTCGGAGGCTGGCCAATCCCCACAAATACTTCTAAATTTCCCTGATTAATCAATGACTCAAAATCAACCGCATTGACTCTAATTCTGTCATTCTCGCGCAGGCGGGAACGACAGGATTTTTTTAATTTGTTCGCTTTGAGCGCAAGTTCCGGAGCCCTAAGCCTTTTAAGTACCCCTAATTTTAGGGGGTATTGCTACTCATTATAACTATAGCAACCTGTTTCTGTTTCAATGACCGATAAAGATAAACCGTCAGATGGGATATAATTGGTACTCGTTCCTTTAAACGAAGCGCTGTTCCACGATTGCTTAGTTGTTGATGGGCATGTATCACACATTGTGCCAATGTTGTTTCCATCCCGATCGTACATTGGTTTAATTTCAGATGTGCAGTTACTCATCGTTTTTGTCCCATCTGTCAAAGAAGTGCCTTTTAATACCGCACCACTAAAGACATTATCTGCTCCATAAATGTAAATAGTTGTAACATTATTAAGTTGCGCATTGGTTAAAGTATTACCCGATCCTATTCTTATTTCAGTCGCTTGAGGAAATTCGCATCCAGTGTAATCGTTACCACTCCCTAAATCCATAGAAGTTTGAGGACTAGTAGGACAGCCAGCCACCGCTAGTCCACTCATGCTAGATGCCAAAATACTGCAAAATATTATGGTACTTTTCTTCATTCTCATTTCCTCTTTTGATGGTTTACCTGTGAGAGTAAAATTTTTTAGAAAGCTAACCTCAATATAGCATAAGAAGAGAGGTCTGCTTTTTAGTATAGTGCCACTACAAATCAAGACAGTATTTTCAACGCAGCTTACGGGGTCGGAGGTGTTTTTCATTTTTCAAACAATAGAAACAATAGGAAGTGCTGCGAATCGAAGCGGTTCTATGATGCAATTAAAGGTAAAAGTTGAAGAATAAAAAGCTTATAAAGTGTGACAAATTTGCTACACGGTAGTTCTTTTTTCTTTGATATACTTCAAAATTTTCTTTTGAGCTATATGCCCAAGTTTTTTAAGTCCTTCTCAACGCCAGCGTCAAATTCAATCTTCCAGGTCAAGTCGACGCTCCATTTCTTCTAAAGATATTCTTGGGTTATTTTCTTCAAGTCGAGATATGGCAATTAAGCGATCTTCGTGATCATCTAAAAAGGATGACAAAATGCTTGTTTCACATAAAAGCTTTTAGAGCGATGAGTTTCTTTTGAAAGTTCTGATAGCCTATGCTCAAGTTGTTCTGGTAATCGTACGGCTAGCATGTTCATGCCTCCATTAAGTAATGCTTACCAACAGTACAACATGTAATGATCTGGTTTAATTGAACCGCACACATTGATAAAGGATAATAACTTAACTTATCAAGGTGCCTATATGACAACAAAGCGAGTAAAGAAAACTTATACAAAAGAATTCAAAGAAGAGGCTGTTTCATTAGTATTGGATCAAGGTTATAGCGTTACCGAAGCGGCTAATTCTTTAGGCGTAACCACCAAAGCTATTTATAACTGGAAGCAAAAAATTGAAGATCAAAAATCAGGTAAATTACGATCTGATGATGAGCGGACAGAGTTAATAAAACTTCGTAAAGAAAATAAACGCCTTCTTATGGAGCGAGAAATATTAAAAAAGGCCAGCGCCTTCTTTGCGAAAGAAATGAAGTGAAATATGATTTCATTAAAAATCAACAAGCAGAATATCCTGTTAATATTTTTTGTAAAGTAATGAATGTTAGTCGGAGTGCATACTATGCTTGGGATAGGCGACCAGCTCAGCTAATCACAGAAACAGAGCTAAAGTTGTATCGTTGCTGCAAGCGCCTATTTAATGAAAGTCGTCAAAGTTTGGGTTCGAGACAAATGATGAAGAATTTACGCAAAGAAGGCTTTAATATTGGCCGTTATAAAGTGATGAGCTTGATGAGACAGTTGGGCTTATATGTTAAACAAAGAACGGCCTATAAAGTAACAACCATGCGTAAGCATAGTCATAGCGTGGCTGACAACATACTTAATCAGGCGTTTAATTCCAGTGTCCCTAATCAAATATGGGCTGGAGATGTGACCTACCTAAGAACGGCTGAGGGCTGGATGTATTTATCAATTGTTATGGATTTATACTCTCGCCGTATTATTGGTTGGTCTGTTAATAAACGTATGACGGTTGATTTAGTTAAAAGTTCAATGCAAATGGCATTAACTTTAAGGCAACCAAACCAAGGCGTCTTATTTCATAGTGATAGAGGCTCTCAGTATACAAGTAATAGCTTTCAACATTTATTAAAAAATAATGATGTGATTGCATCAATGAGCGGGAAAGGCGCTTGTTTGGATAATGCAGTGGTTGAACGATTTTTTGGTAGTTTAAAAAATGAATGGTTTTTTAATATTTATCATTTAACACGGGATGGTATGAAAAAAGATGTTGAATCTTATATCCGTTATTACAACGGTATTAGGCTGCATACAACGATTGGAGATGTTTCGCCAATTGAATTTGAAAATTCTAAAATAAATGTGTGC
>JASJHH010000062.1:0-7104 GCA_033791145.1 Legionella sp. | reverse complement strand
TTCGTTCCTCAGGACTCCTCGTTGACACCACTTTCTCTTCAGGTAGCCTGTCATCAGAGGCAATGCCTCAGTGTTCCAATAATTGGACACTATCTAAGATTTAAGGTTTTACTGTCTCATCCATGGGGTCCACTATAGTAATACCTCGCTGCTTAAGTTTATAATTGAGCCTTGTTTAAGTGAAAACCCACAAGACAGACCAAAATTAGTCGATTTGAAATTTCAATTAAAGCTTTTACTCGCATGTTTAGAAAACAAAAAAATAGACTCAATCATTGATAGAGAGAATGGCTCAGAAATGTTCTGGGAGGTTGTGCTTGCATTGTTTTCACAAGATGATGAAGAGAGCATTGCGTGTCAGCAGGCGCTTTTTAAGGCATCTTTTGCGCTTCCAAAAATTGGAGATAATAATTTAACTCAGTTGCATCAAAAACTCTCGGATATGATGCTTGGGTTATCCTCTAGTTGTGATTATAAATTGGGCGCATTATATTTTATAGCAAAAACAAAGAAAGTTTCACTTCATGAGCCATTAAATCAATTTGTATTGCAATTACTTAAAGCGCTTGATGATTCTAATCCTGAGGCTCAAAAGTCGGTATTAAATGCTTTAAGTTCTGTCACATCATATATAGAAAATAGTTTTCTTCAAGAACTGCTTCTTGCTTGGTTTTTTAAACAAATAAATCAAAATGCAGCGCAAAGAGCACCGCGATTTTTCAGCTGTTTTGGTCGAGATAGAAACTTAGATGTGATTGATGCTAAGGGGCATCTGGCACTAAATTTTCTATATGTTGTTCTTCCGGGCCTTAGTGACTTGAATATAATTTACATAAAAAAATGGTGTGATAGACGACGCAATAGCACAATGGCGAGAAAAGTTAATGAAATGATAAATAACCATTTGCCGGTTGAGCTTAGACATATTAATTTTAGCGGCTGTTTTAACAACCCAAGTATAGGGCTTGATGCAGAGCGCCGAGAAGAGGTTTTATCTGTTGAGGGGTTTGAAATACATCCTTTGCTTATGGATTATGTCGTTGGCGAAATGAGGGATGAAAAACCAGCCAACGAAACGGATTATCAATTAAGATTGAACTTGTTTAATTTTCTTATGATAAGTAATCCTGTTTTATATGAAAAAGTTAAAGGTGAATTTGAGGAAGAGCCGGCGAGCACCGTCGGTGGATACCACCTGCAATTTTTCATTGATATTTATACTTGCATTTTGAACGCAAATAAAAAAGAAAATGTCTGTTCAGCAGCAGAAGAATCAGCAGCAGAAGAATCAGAAGAAGATCTAGCGTTAACTGATATTTCTGAAACAGGAACGGTGATGAGTTTTTAAGAAATCTGAGTTCATTGATTATTGATTGCTATTGCTCAAAAGCCTTGTTATAAAATATACCTTGCAATGCATTATTACGCGGTATAAAATCCCAAGCATGAATATAGAATCCAATATCAGAGCACAAATCCGAAAAGGTTGCTTAGACTTTTTAATCCTAACTATGCTTAAAAATAAAACAAAATATCCCAGGGAAATAATGGATGAGCTCAACTATCATGGGTTTAGTGTGCAAGAAGGGACGATATATCCCTTGTTTTTAAGGCTGCTAAAGCACAAATTTGTTCAGCATGAATGGATTGAGGCAGAAGGGCATCCGCGTAAATATTACACTTTAACCGAAGAGGGCCTTCAGGCATTAAAGCAGTATGAACAAGAATGGAAAGCATTAAATAATTTATTGGATAAAATATGATAGATTGTCCTTGTGGTTCAAAAAATAAATATGATCAGTGCTGTGAGCCTTATCTAACAAAAACACAATATCCCAAAACGCCAGAGGCGCTTATGCGTTCTCGTTATACAGCGTATACATTAGCCAATATTGATTACATCAAAAAAACAATGCGCGGCCCGGCACTCTTTGGTTTTGATGAAGAAGATGCAAAGCGATGGGCCGCGCGAGTTACATGGATGGGCCTTAAAGTATTCCAAGCGAGCTCAGAAAAACCAACTCAAAACAAAGGCTACGTAGAATTTGAAGCAAAATTTATGGAAAATTATGATTTAAAATCAATCCATGAAAAAAGTGAATTTATTCGAGAAAAAAACCGGTGGTATTATGTCGATGGTACTCAGCTTTAATTTATTGTTATAATAAGCGCGTTTTATATGTGCATGAGCTCATAAAATGAACTCTTGAATCTTATCATTAGGTCAACGGATTAATTCAGATCCTAACCAGACAAACCGCAGAGTATAAATAATATGATTGAGACAGAAACACCAGAAGTTCCTAGAAACACCTGTATGAGCAGTGTTATCTCAAGTTTTTATAGCTGCATGAAATCATTTCAAGGCAGTTTTTTTCAAACGCAAGAAAAAGAAGTCGCCGTAGTAAAAAACAGTGCAATGGATGAATCACAATATCCAGGATCTAATTATTAAAATATTATCAGTAGCCCATATTTTTTTGCTTACCATCAGCAATATATTAGTGCAGTATCCATTTGAAATTTTTGGGTACCATACAACCTGGGGTGCGTTTACTTATCCTGCCATATTTATTTTGACGGATTTAACAACGCGATTAACTTCTGCGAAACGTGCTCGAAAAATTATTTATCAAAGCATGCTTCCAGGTTTATGTATTTCTTATGTAATAGCTTGCTACATAGGCGATGCTGGCCATGTCATGCCTTTGCGCATTGCACTCGCGTGTTTTATTGCATATGTCGTTGGTCAGCTGCTTGATATTTTTGTTTTTCAACGCTATCGAAACCAATCAGCTTGGTGGTTCGCACCCGTGATGTCAACGATTGTTGGGAATAGTATTGATACACTGCTATTTTTTTCGATTGCTTTTTATCATTGCAGTCATCCAGTATTAAGCCAACACTGGCCAGAAATAGCAGTGGTGGATATGATGTTCAAGTGTCTTATTAGTTTATTTGCCTTTATTCCTGCATACGGACTTATTTTAAATGCCTGGAATAAAAAACGAAGCTTCGCATAAAACAGAGCATGCCTCAGAACTTTTTTAAGCTTCCTTAATATTTCCTTAATCTTTGAATGCTAGCATGATGTTTTATATTAAACCAGGGTGATTTTGTTATGAGCGTTTTTAGTGATGAATTTGATATTCAGGTAGCGTTTGAAGCCAAAACCATACCATTTATTGAAACAGATAAAAGTGAAGCGTTATCACGCACTAAAATAACTTTAGATAAATATAACCAATTGAAGACAAGTGCTGAAGAGGCACCAATAGAACTTAATAATTTAGAAGGCTTTCAATCTACGAGCGAAAGAGAAGTTTTCGTGTTAAAGATTGGCTTCAAGATAAAGGACGCTGAAGAACTTAAACTTGAACTTGAAGTGAAACTTGGAATCCCTCCCGAGCAAAATAAAGAACCAGCAAAAACTGGTGATTTAACTAAAAAAGAACTGAACGATAACTATGACAAATTAGCATCGAAATGTAAGAATATTAAACCCTCCTCGGAAACAAAAGAATACATAAATAAGTTAACGGACTTTCTTTTCTATGCGAATGCTGAGATGGTTCACCTTGATGCAAGCTATAAGGTTGAGTTATTCGTATCACACTCGACGCAGAACTTCACTAAGCTCAATAAAATCGAGCTGGCACGAGGGCGACTCTTGAAGGCATTAACAGCAACCAATACACTGCTGTCAAAGCCGTTAAACGAGATAACGGCGGAAGAAATTAAAACATATCAAGCTGTTGCTAAAAAAATGCCGGGTAAAAAAGCTTCGCCTGTTCTTGCTGGGTTGATGATAGCTTTAGGCGCTGCAGTTGCTTTAGCGGGCGCTGCAATAGCAGCCTTAGGTGTTTCTGTTATAGCCGGTGCCGCTATTACTTCCGTTGGAATAACTGGCGCGCGAATCGGGCATGGCTTTTTTAGTCGCTCCGATGGGCTGCAGGGTAAAATGGACGAGCTTGAAAAAGCAGTTGCACCTGCTGCATAAAGAAGTCAATTAGCACGCCAAAGCCTGTTTATGGGCTTTGGCGTTTTTTTATGTCAAACATATGATGCTGTATGTTGTTCAGTTCCCTCGTTAGTAACATCACCTGCTTGAAATGCAGAGTATTTAACGAGTGCATCAATATCAACACCAACATCTTTTGCTTTTGCTAAAATATCTGTTTCTATTGTTTTGTCTACTTGCATACCAGTAGAACATGATAAGTCCAGTGCACCTATAAAAACAGCAAACAAGCAAACAGGAATTAAAGTTAAGGTGATGAACGTATCTTTTGATAAACTCATGCTCAAGAAAGATAAAGCAATTGCGATATCTGTGGCGATTTTAATTGTAGCAACGCGATGCGCTAAAAGTGATTGCTCAAGCGCTGCTGCTGATTGTGCATGGGTATAGGCTGTTTTCCACAAAGATAGCTGATTACTACCATCAAAGTTGCTAGAGTCGCTTGCTGCTATTAATGCTTGCTCTATTTTCTCTTGAGCAACATAAACAGTAGTTGTTTTTTCTATTCTTCCTCTTAAAAACAAAGCGTATGGTTCTGCCCAAAGTTTAAAATAAGTATTTTGAAGTACTCCAGGCGCTGAATCTAAAGTATGATAGCGTTTTTCTTCTTGTTTGATTGCCTCTTTTATTTTTTTGAATTCAACTACGCTAGATACATCTAATGTTAAACCTAATGCGCGGATTACGGGTTTGGGTATTAATGGTGTGGGTACTAATGGCACGATATACAACCTTACTTTTTAGTGCGTTGATTACGCACTGTTGAATGAAGCGCTTCTTCTTGAATTAATTTAAAATAACTCGCCAAACGACGTGCATTTAAATCACCTGATTGAATTGCCTGTTGAACAGCACAATGTGGTTCAGCCTGATGCGCGCAGTTATTAAATCGGCATTGGCTGGCATAATGCAAAACATCTGAAAAAGTGCTGGCAATACCTGCCTTACAATCAATCAGCTGGACTTCTCGAATACCTGGTGTGTCTAGAATTAACCCGCCTGTATTCAGCTGAATAAGTGAGCGTTTTGTGGTGGTATGGCGGCCTTTTTTATCCTGCGCTCTAATTTCACCGGTTGCTTGCCGGTTTTCACCAAGAATGGTATTAATCAAAGTTGATTTACCCACACCAGACGAGCCAAGCATGGCAATCGTTACGCTGCTTTTTAACCAGGGGGACAAAGTATCTCGGCTTTTCATCTCTAAACAATTAATGGCTTTAACAGTGAGATTTGAATCAAGCGCTTGAACAGCCGCAACAAATTCTTCAGGTGTTTGCGTTTTATCTTTTTTGCTTAAAATAATCACGGGCTCGGCACCCGATGCATGCACCAAAGCAAGAAACCGTTCTATTCGATTTAAATTAAAATCGTCATTCATCGATGACACGATAAATGCGATATCAATATTGGAGGCGATGAGCTGTTTTTTAGGCTTTTTTCCGGGTGCTTTGCGTGAAAAACAGGTTTTACGGTCAAGTAGCTGTAAAAATTGCTGATTATTGTTTAACAATAACCAATCACCGACCACAAGTTCTGGCATGCTCGAGAGTAAATTAATATTAAAATTTTCTGATGCGGTTGAAACCGTAATTTCAGTTTTATAGTGTTCAACCACACGTGCGGGTGTGCATGAGTCCCATTTTTTTAATGCGAGTTCAAATTGCTCTTGAAAACATGATTGCCAGCCCAAGGCCGTAAGCGAAGTAGGATTTGACAGTTTCTTATCTAGCATTGATAGTAGAAAAGCTATACTAACATTCTTGTATCAGCCATGCTATTTTATAATTTATGACTCACAAGCATAATCATATCAACTGGTCTAACAAACAATGCTTGCTTAAGCTTTTTCCGCTGATTATTACGATTTCGTTTGGCATGGATGTGTTTGTTCCGGCAATTCCAGATATGGGCGTTTATTTTAATACAACGCCTCGTACCATGCAGGCAAGTTTATATTTATTCATGCTGACCGTTGCGATAGGGCAGCTTATAATTGGCCCGCTTGCTGATACATTTGGACGTCGTGCACTCGCACAATATACAGCTGTGTTATTTTTAATTGGTTCTTTTATTGCAGCTTTAGCAACATCGCTATCAATATTATTTATTGCGCGGATAATTCAGGCCATTGGCGCCTGTGGCACGTATTTGCTCTGTTTTATTATTATACGAGATAATTTTTCAACGCAAGATTGCGGGCGTTTATTTAGTTTGCTCACAGGCGTTAATGCCATTGCTGCAAGTACAGCACCTATTATTGGCGGGGTATTACTTGATTTAACACAAAACTGGCGCAGTGGATTTTATTTTTTAACAATATTAGGTATTTTAATCACACTGACTGTTTATCAAAATATTCCTGAGTATGATTATATCAAACCAAACTTAGGTGATAGCTTAATCAAGCGCTGGCGACGTGTTTTTAAAAACAAAAACTTTAAGCAATATACATTGATTGCTGCAAATTGCCTTGTGGGATTATATTTATTCTGTGCGATATCACCTGAGATTTTGATTTCAAATCTAGGCCTGAGTGGAACAGCTTATGGGCTATGGTTTGGATTAAATGCAATGACAGCTTTTGTTGCGAATTTTGTTGCAGCACGCTTAACCTTGCATCAAAAACTCGAAGATATTGTTTTATTAGGTTTAATTATCATGGGTGTTGCTGCATTTATTATGATTACACTTAACTTATCGCACACAACGGTATTTAGCTTTATGCTGCCGATGTTGTGTTTAACAATGGGAATTGGCTTGAGTATGGGGTGTGCCACAGCTTTAGCACTTCAAGATTTTGAGCATATTGCAGGTACTGCAACAGCGCTAATTAGTTCGGCTCAATTTAGCTTGGCTGGATTGATTGGTGTATTTATTACCATCTGGCATTTAACGCCTATGAGCCTTGCAGTGCCAATGTTTAGTTTGGTTATGTTAAATATTTTGCTTTTTGTACGGACTGATAGGCGTTAATAATACCTACGCCACAAGATTTTTCAGGATTATCGCTATCAACGCAAGATAAAGCATCAACAGGTAATTGTTCTGGGGATGGAAAGGGGGTAACGGCATCTTTAGATAAA
>JASJHH010000061.1:0-3264 GCA_033791145.1 Legionella sp. | reverse complement strand
GAAATCGTCAGAACTAATTATACTACGTCGCTTTTGCCGTCAGCTTATAAGCCACTTCTTGTTATGGACGTATGGGAGCATGCGTATTATATTGATTATCGTAATCGTCGCCCTGATTATCTACAAGCCTTTTGGTCGCTGGTGCATTGGGACTTTGTGAGCGAGCAGTTGGCCTAATCAAGGAGAGCATGGATGGCACTCACAACAACCTATAACCCATTACCTGTTACATTTACACATGGTAAAGGCGTTTGGTTATATGATGAAGCAGGTAAGGCGTATTTAGATGGATTAAGCGGCATTGCTGTGTGTGGTTTGGGCCATACACATCCTGATGTAACGAAAACCATTCAAACACAAGCAGCAAAGTTATTACATACGTCGAATGCTTATCATATTTTAGAAGAAGAAGCGTTGGCTGAAAAACTCACGGCATTAACGCATATGCCAGAGATGTTTTTTTGTAACTCAGGTTCAGAGGCCAATGAAACAGCCATTAAACTCTCCCGTTTATATGGTCACGCAAAAGGTATTGAAACGCCGTCTATTATTGTAATGAAAGGTGCATTTCATGGCCGTTCGCTTGCAACCTTGACAGCAACCGGGGGCCGAAAGCATCAGGCGGGGTTTGAGCCTTTGGTGCCGGGGTTTGTGCGAGCACCTTATAACGACATTGAGGCCATTCGAACCATTGCTGAAAATCGCGCTGATATTGTTGCAGTCATGCTTGAGCCTATTCAAGGTGAGGGAGGCGTGGTTGTAGGAGATGAAGCGTATCTTCATGCGGTCGCAGAGTTATGTAATCAAAATGACTGGCTTTTAATCATAGATGAAGTGCAAACAGGCAATGGCCGAACGGGTGCGCTGTTTGCGTCTCTTGGCATGGGTATTACACCCGATATATTAACCACCGCAAAAGGCTTAGGTAATGGCGTGCCGATTGGGGCGTGTTTAATGGGTGCACGTGCGACAGGGTTATTTAAACCTGGCAGCCATGGCTCGACTTTTGGTGGAAATCCTTTGGCGTGTGCGACAGCGCATACGGTTTTAGATGTGATTGGACGTGATAATTTGTGCGCACGCGCAGCAGTATTAGGCTTAAAACTAAAGCAAGCACTGATAGAGAAATTAGGCGATCATCCTAACGTACGTAGTATTCGAGGCAAAGGGCTTATGCTTGGCATTGAGCTCGATAGACCGGCAGCGGACATGCGTTTAATGGGGCTTGAAGAGGGGGTGTTGTTTAATGTAACCGCTGAAACCGTCGTGCGTCTCTTACCGCCACTGATTATGACGGATGAAGAGTTAGATGAGCTGATTAAGCGGTTTTTGAAGGCATTTGAGCGGTTTATTTAACTTAAACGCTGTCGTAGCGCTTCATATAAGCAAACACCTGTTGCGACAGAGACGTTTAAGCTAGATACCTGGCCTTGCATGGGCAGTGAAAACAGCCCATCACACACATCTTTTGTTAAGCGTCTGAGCCCAGGTCCTTCAGCACCCATAACGAGTGCGGTAGAGGTTTGTTTGAATTCTAAATCATAAAGCGATTCGGTTGCTTCCCCTGCGGCACCGTAAACCCAAACGCCGCTGGCCTGAAGTGTTTTAATACTTCGTGCCAAGTTCGTAACACGAATAAAAGGTACTGATTCGGCAGCACCTGACGCAACTTTGCTGACAACAGGGGTAATGTCAGCGCTATTATCTTTGGGGGCTATCACAAAGTTAGCACCTGCAGCATCTGCACTACGTAAGCATGCACCTAAGTTATGTGGATCGGTAACGCCATCTAATATTAAAATTAACGCAGGTTTAAGTGCTGCTTCTAATAATTCTGGTAAATCAGCTTCTGCATATGTTTTTTGTGCTTCAGCTTCTGCAATCAGGCCTTGGTGTGAGATCTCACCAAAGCGTTTCCTGAGTGTTTCAGGCGTTAATAATTCAACAGGAATATTCGCATCGCGTGCGAGTTTAAGGACTTCTTCTAGGCGCTTATCTTTTCGATTATTGCTCGCATAGAGCTTATACGTTTCTCTTAATGGGTTGTTCAGTAATGCACGGACCGGGTGTAGGCCATAAATAAAATGCTCAGCCATTTTCTTTATCATCCAATTGTTGTTTTGATTTTTGTTCAAAAACAGGTTCAAAATCTATTTTTCGCTCGTCTAAATCAACACGTGCGACTAAAACGGTCATCGGGTCGCCTAAACGGTAACTATGTCCTGCACGCTCACCGACTAAACGATGTTTGACTGGATCAAACTTATAATAATCATTATTGAGGGAAGTAATATGCACTAAGCCTTCAACATAAATTTCATTGAGCTCAACGAAAACACCAAAGCCTGTGACGCCTGCAATTTTTCCTTCGAAGGTTTGTCCGATTTTGTCTTGCATGTATTCACATTTAAGCCAAGCTGTGACTTCACGTGTGGCTTCATCTGCACGTCTTTCGGTGGATGAGCTGTGTTTTCCGAGGCGACTCATTTCTTTATCGTCGTATGCGAATCCTTCAGGTGATTTGGTATCTAGCAGATGACCAATCGCGCGATGAATCAGCAAATCAGGATAGCGGCGAATCGGTGAGGTAAAATGGGTATAAGCAGGATACGCAAGCCCAAAATGTCCGCCATTGGCCTCAATGTATTGGGCTTGTTTCAGTGAGCGAAGCATCACGGTTTCAATTAAATGCCGCTCAGGTTTGTCTCCAACGGATATGAGCGTATTTTGAAAATCTTTAGGTGTTGGTTTTTTTCCACCCCCTAAATTTAAGCCGAACTCACCTAAAAAGAGCTTTAAGGCAATGATTTTGTCTTCAGCAGGCGCGGGATGCACGCGATATAACGTGGGGATCTCTGCTTTTGCCAGAAAATTTGCCGTTGCAACGTTTGCAGCAAGCATGCACTCTTCAATTAAGCGATGCGCGTCGTTTCTTATAACAGGAATAATACGCTGAATTTTACGGTTTTCATCAAAAATAATACGTGTTTCGGTGGTATTAAAATCCATGGCGCCACGTGCTTTACGTGTTTTAAGCAAAATTTGATAGAGTGCATGTAAATCTTGCAAAGCAGGGAAAATAAGGGCTTCATTCTCTAAATCACATGTATTTGATTGAAGCCACTCGCCAACTTGTGTGTAGGTGAGGCGTGCTTTGGAATGAATCACGCCACGATAAACACGTGAGCGCTGAATTTTACCTTCAGGTGTCAAGGACATTTCCATGACCATACACAGCCTATCGACTTTAGGTTTTAAAGAGCA
>JASJHH010000060.1:0-23174 GCA_033791145.1 Legionella sp. | reverse complement strand
ACAAGTTTTGTCGCTACAGCTTTCGTTTAAAGATGCAAATTATGGTGAAACGTACTTGGCGTCTCAATTTAAAGATAAATCAGAAGCAGTCATACAGCAGTGCTGGCAGAAAAAATGTCTGCCCGAGCTCGAAATTGATGTATTAGCCCGCCTTAGAAATCGGTCAGATGATGAAGTAATTTATGGCATTGAAAAGCAATTGCAAGGCTTATTGTTAACGCCTAAAGCGCCCTCAGGCGTGGTTATGGGACTTTATGCTGAAAACCGAACGAGCCTTGGTGTTGCTGTGATTGCGGCAAGTGGTGAGGTGCTGGATGGATGTGTTTTGTATCCAATGACACAAAATTTCAGGTGGCATGATGCGATTACAACGCTTGCAAAATATATTGCAATGCACAACGTGCATTTGGTTAGTGTCGGAAATGGTCAGAATCTACATGAAATTAAGCGCTTATTGGCGGGGTTGACGGCTCGATATCCTGATATGTCACTTGCTGTAACAGCGGTTGATGAGGCTGGCATGTTGCGTGATATACGTGCTTTTCCGGGGGCAATTTCGATTGCGAGACGATTTCAAGATCCACTGATTGAATTGCTTCAAGCGCCTGTTGAAAAAATACACTTTGGTGAAGTTCAAGATGAAGTGAACCCGAAGCGTTTAGTCTTGGCTTTGACGGGCGTCATAGAAGACACCGTCAATCGAATTGGCGTTGATATAAATACAGCACCTGTTGCACTGCTCCGTTATGTTTCAGGGTTTAATCTCGCGTTAGCGAAAACGGTGGTTGCTTATCGTGAAGCACATGGTTTTTTTAAAACGGAAGAAGCGTTAAAACAAGTGCCAGGGATAGATGAAACACACTTTTTGCAAGCAGCTGGATTTTTACATTTTCTAGATGCACGCCTGCCATGGCCTGATCCAAGAACTGCATTTAAGCGACCAAAATTTGATGCGCGTGTTAAAGTGCTTCAAGATTTAAAGGCTGACATGGTATTAGAAGGCGTTGTGATTCGAGTGGTATCATTTGGTGCTTTTATTGATGTAGGCATTCCGCAATTGGGGTTATTACATATTTCAGCACTTGCGAAGCGCTTTTTGCGCGACCCACATGAAGTGCTTCATGTCGGGGATGTGATTGCTGTGCATGTGCTGCAAGTTGATATCAAAAAGAATCAGATTGCATTGGGCATGAAATCAGAAGAAAAATCTGCAGCATTACTTGAGATATCGAAGAAAAAACGTAAAAATAAAGAAGTTAAACCAGAAAAACCGGCCCGTGCACCGGTGCTACTGAATACGGCCATGGCAGACGCATTGGCTAAATTAAAACGAGGGACATCATGATAAAAACGCCAAAAGGAGAGCTTGCCATTCAAACCTTGGCCATGCCAATGAACACCAATCCACATGGTGATATTTTTGGCGGATGGTTGGTGTCGCAAATGGATTTGGCGGCAGGCATTTTAGCCAAACAGCGTTCAAGAGGGCGGGCAGCAACGGTTGCAATTGATTCGATGAGTTTTTTGCATCCGGTGCATGTTGGAGACGTGGTGAGTTGTTATGTGAGTTTAATGCACCTTGGTAAAACCTCAATGACCATTAAAGTTGAAGTCTGGA
This sequence comes from Legionella sp., assembly GCA_033791145.1. Taxonomy (GTDB): domain Bacteria; phylum Pseudomonadota; class Gammaproteobacteria; order Legionellales; family Legionellaceae; genus JAALKW01. The sequence continues at coordinate 21,556 of JASJHH010000060.1, read as the reverse complement.
AAGAAGTGCTTGCGACCGCTGAGAAATCACAAGTGACTGACGGGACGTTTACATTTGTTGCGATTGATGAGAGTGGGCATCCAAGGGCCGTTGAGAACCAAACCATATGACCCCTCCTATTAAAGCGTTAAGTCAGTGGATTGTGGATGCAGCAGCTTTAATCGCATCAGGTAGTGAACCTTTATCGCAAGAGCCCCCTCAGTTTTTAGAGGAGCCGGCATTGGTGCCTGCATTAGTACAAATGATAGCAGCCATTGATGAAGCAACATTGAATGACAACCAACCTCTTTACTCTGCGTGTTTATTTGCGCTGGATGTGTGTGTGTCGCAACTCCATTTTGCATCAGATAACGGTAATAAGCGTGCAATCAGTGCAATGGATGACTTAATGATGCACTTAGCCAACGTCATTCGGGCAGGCACCCAAACGATTAATTTTTGGTTGCCGATGATGAGTGCATTTTATGAGGCGCAAGTGCCGCTTTCACCGGCCTTACAAGATATTTATTTAGTGCTTGCAGAAGAAGAAAGTGAAGCCTTTCAAACCGAAGGCTTTGATCATCTGAACGCCATGAAAGAGTTAATTGCCGAGCTGTCTGATTTAACTACGTTTGAACTTGCCGCTCATTTTTTTGCACAAAGTCATGCGATGCCACCTGACTTTTTTGGTGATTTGGTGATGGATTTATGCCAGATTGAAGAGGGGCAAGATGCTGCAATTTTAGCACTGTTGCATCCGCAAGAAGAGGTGCGAGAGGTGGTTATGTTGGCGCTAGAGAGTATTATGCCAACGCTTACGTTAAGTGCAATTTCTTTATCTCGCCTGCAAGCCATCCAAACCTGGGTTTCTAAAGATTATCAAGAAACAATCACGTATTGGTTACGTGAACAGCGAAAAAAAGGCGTAATTTTTGCAAAACCAACCCCTTCAAAACTTGTTAAAATACAAGCGAGCGAAATTGATGGAGGTGGGGCCGAAGGGCTTTTTCTGCAATTTAAACAAGGGCGCAGAACACGGCTTGCAGGGTTATTATTTAAAGATGGATTTGGGATAAAAGATGCCTGGATAACACCAGGCATTACAGTGAAAGAAGTGACTAACTATTGTCGAGAGGTTTTAGATGATGGGGTCATGCTAAGACCTGTAGATTTAGCTTATATTAGCCTTATGACGGGACATTTCTTAGCCATGACACTTGAAAAAGGCGATGTTCCAGGTTTACATTTTTTAGAGTTACAAGAAGTATTAGGCCAGCATTTTATACCAGAATATTTGGATGTACCGCGCTTAATGGCAGAGCTGACGGTTCAAATTGAACCGTTTACACAAGATGTAATAGATGCAGCCTTTAAGCGCTCAGCACGCTGGCTTGAAACCAAAGCCTTTGCGGTGTCTTGGTATCTTGAAAATGATCGCGTTGATAAACTAGTTAATAAAAATTGTTATTTCTCTGAAGGCACGAAAGTTTGTAAATTTGAAGAAGCAATGGTTGATGTGCTGCATGATGAAATGGAAACAGCGCGTGAGCATTGGTTATTTCATTTTTTATGGGTGACGCTATGGCTTAAAGCAGGTGCGCGTAAAAATGAAAAAACTTGGCAAGATAGCTTGTTAATAGCACATGCCATCCAGTCAGGCACGCTTTTAAAAGATATTCCAATCATGAAAAAGATTTGCCATCAATCGGTTTTAAATAGCGTTGAGACCATGCGCGATCGCCGTACACATCTTAGTTAAATACAGCGCAAACTAAAAATAATCAAACAGGAGTTTTAATTTATGGGGTTAGTAGGTATTGCCAGACGGCAAGTGGGTTGTGCGGGAGCAGGAAATCTTGCTAATGCAGTGCTAATAGGGATGGGGTTTAAGCCAGAAGAGGTTAAGGCTTGGAGCCCAGGTGTTCATAGTGGCAGAAGAAAAACAAATTATCTTATCGCAGAAAATAATGCAGCAGCTGCGGCATTTGCGAAACGGTACTATATGATAACATCAAAACCTGCCCAGGTTGGCGGTGTATGTGATGAAGTAGCCCCCGTGTTTCAAGCGCAAAAACCAGAAGAGAGACCCCTGGTTTTAATATTTGCAGCTGGGATTCGCATGCAGTTTGTCAATAAAAAACTTCCCGAGGGAACACCTACTGCGATAGTTGTGGCGAATACAGCTGCAAAGGTCAGAGAAAGCATGTTTATTGTGCTGTTCAATGAGTACGTTACGAAAGAGCAGCGCGCAATGCTTATAACCGATCTTTCATTAGTTGGGAAGGTCGAGGTTTTTTCTAATGAACGTCTGATGAACCTGTTAATGTATTTTGCCGGAAGTGGACCTGCGATTAATTATTTTACAGACGAGGTGATGATAGAACTAATGGTGGAGGAGGGGGTTCCAAGAGAGTCAGCAGAGATAATTTGGGAGCAAGTTAAAGTGGGTTCAGGAAAGCTCTACGAGGAAAGTGGCTTGCCACGGAAGACGTTACGCGAAAATATTACCTCTGAAGGTGGCATCACACATGAAGCAATTTCATCATTAATGCTTGGTTCGTTTAAGGCGGAACTTAGAGCGGCAATGAAGGCTGCTGTTAGGCGTGCAGATTCTATAGGTGAGGAGGCTGAGACAGCTGAAATAAATCCTAAAGCACCAAGAAAAAATGGATTATTTCCTGAGTATGATAATGATCCGACAGGTATAGAAGGATTGGATCCTAACTTTATTAGGCCTCAGAAATAATGCCGCATGAATTAGACAAATTAAATCAATTACGTGCTTTTTTATTTAAAGAAGATTTTTTAGCTGTTCAAGCTGAACTTCAAGATTTAAATCTTTCTGATTTTATTGAAGCGCATCATGATTTTAATATGACAACGCCGTTTATGCAGGCGGCGTGGAAAAATAAAGATGGCCCAGAAGCCGTTAAGGTGCAGCGTGTTATTCAATTGATGCTAGCACCAAACGAAACTTCTTGGTTGGAATTCACTCAAAATCTAGAAGATAATAATCTAGATATATTTGAAACTTATCAAAAAATAGAAGCTGAAATATATCCTGGATTTGCTCATGATTTGAAAGCGTTTATTGCTGCAGCTGAAAAACAAGGGGTGGATTGGCGGTTATTTATTCCACCACAATATCAACATCGTATAGACATCATTGAAACGATTGAAGAAACACCAGAGCGTAATTTGGGGGGGGCCGTTGCTGCTTTCTTTTTAGGCTCAGGTCCTTTTGCTTTATCACCCACACTTGCAGCAGCAATGACGGCGCTAACACAGGATCAAAAAAAGGCATTTACCGTACTGCCCACAGCATTTGCGGGTTTACTCCGATTATTGTCAGTACAAAAAACAGCTGAAGGGTATGGGCAAGAAACGGCTGAAATTTTACTGGCACTCATGGCGATAGGTCTTGCTTTGGTGGCTTTTATTACGAGTCATTTTGATATATCAACACTTGAGCCTTCAGATTCAATTTATTGGGCGCTCTGGGGCAGTGTTTTTCTGATAGCGCTTGGGCTTTCAACTTTTTCGACAATGGCGATGGCAGCAGATAGCGCACCAGGTGACAGTGAAGAAGAGAGAAATAGGCGTTATCAAGTCACACTAGGAATGCAACCTGAGTCGACTCTTTTAGGAAAAATTTTACGCAGCGATAAAAAGGTTCATGGTTCGATTATTGGGGGACTTACGGGCATAGCGACACCTATGACGACGCTTATAGCACCACGTGCGACGGCAGCAGTTGGGTTGTCGAACACTTATTTACTGACAGGCATGGGTGTCATGGCAGCTTTGCCTGTCTTACATTGTTATTGGAATAATTTACCGTTCGATCAATTATTTCGAAAAGAAGTGCCATTGCGAGAGACACGAGCACTGGCAGGTTTTTTGGGTGATAAACGGAAGTTTGTTGATCCAAGACGTACTTTTCCTCAAAAAATACAAAATTTAGATATAGGTGCGTGGAAGGCATGTGTCATGGCTATTATACGCTATACGTCATTTGCTTTGTTTACGCTGCTTTGTGCAGTAGGACCTGGTATGGCTGAAGATCACGGCATGACAGAAATCAATGCATATGATTTGATTGCTACCGGAACACTGTTGTCTACATTATTTCGCTCAGGCGCAGGTTTTTTATCGTGCTCTCGGAGCACATTGATGAATACGTCGTTGTTGACAATCGTTGCGAGTTTGTCATGGTTTGCTTCTGAAAAAAATATACATCGCTGGGCGGTTACGTTTGCTTTTGTTGAGCTGGGCGTTGGTGCTGCGAATAGTGCATCGCTTGCACTTGCTCAAGAAGAAGCGCCAGAGCATGCCAACTTAATATTTAGTGCAGCTGGTGCTATGGGGGTGTTTTCTTCAATGGCGCTTGAAGCATTGCCTGTAACTGATTTGAAATATGTATTTTTATTGATTTTTGGTTTAACTGTGGCTCATGACTATACGAAGAAAAAACCGGTTGTTTCTGAAAGCGTTTTGAGTCAATCCCCGCATAAATTTGATTATGGTGCGGTTAGTACAGAAGAGGGAGATCTAAAAAAATGTCAGGTTTTAGTTTAAGAAAAACATATATATTTTTTATATTGGGCGCAGTTTTCGTAAAAAGCGCATTTGCCATAACACTTAGTGGTATGGTTCAATCAGGTGGCACAGAGGCTGTTAAGCTCATTAGTAATGCCAGCGTTGATATTTATCAGGCCAATGCGAAAGCACCGGTGCTGCTTGCTCACGCGGTAACAGATAAGGCCGGAAAATTTGAAATTAAGATTTCAAAAAGCAAAACAGTCAGTACAAACGGCGTATTTTATGCAATAGCAAATAAAGCGCCGCGCATACAGCTTGCAACGGTCATTGGTGAAACGTTGCCCACAAGTATCACCATCAACGAAATGACAACCATTGGTGCTGTGTATTCCATGGCGCAGTTTTTTCATGATGGGCAAATCAACGGCAATTTATTAGGGCTTAATATTGCAGCATCAATGAACGAGAATTTAATTTCTCCGACGGATGGCAAGTTATCAACGGTGATTAAAAGCTCTCCTAACGCCGATGAAACTAATACGATGCGCTCAATCGGCTCTTTATCTAATCTACTCGCTGCGTGTGTACAAGACATATCAGGGGCCTGCCCGTTATTATTTGAGGTCACAACAGTTGCAGGTAAGACGCCTAAAAACACGCTTGAGGCAGCCTTAAATATCGCACATTATCCAGAAAAACGTGTCTCAACGCTTTTTTCATTCTCAAAAGCCTTGCCAATTTATGAACCGAATTTAATTTTAGCGCCAGATGCTTTTGTATTGGCTGTAAAATTTAATGACACAGGCAGTGAAGATTGTCCGTTTGGCGGGCCTGCAAAACTCGTATTTGATAAAAATGGCTTGGTTTGGATTAATAATAATGTCATTCAAGGCACCCCTGATTCAAGTCATTGTATGCCGGTACTCAAACCAAATGGCAAGCCTGCCGATGGGCAGCTGAATACACCGCGCTCGCCTGTGTATGGCGGTGGGTTGCTTGGGCCTGGGTTTGGCTTAACGATTGATCAGAAAGGTTCAATTTGGGTGGGTGATTTTGGCTGGGGGGATTGTGACGCATGCCTGCCGAAAGCAGGAGTTGTATCACAATTTACCCCTAAAGGCATAGCAATTTCAGGGCCTGATGGCTATATTGCATCGGTTGAGCGTGCACAGGGTATGGTATCTGATAAATCGAATAATATTTGGATCGCAAGTTATGGGAACGATCGCGTCGTTGTTTTCCCAAATGGAGACCCGAATGCTGCATTTTATTACCAAGAAGCCAAGCGAAGTGGGCCTTTTGATATTGCAATCGGTGACGATGGCGTGGTTTGGGTGAGTAATTCTTCATCGAGTGTGGTGAGTCGGTATACCTTGATAGGCAGCACGATTGTGCATTTATCTGATACCAATGTTGGAAAATCATTAAAGCAAATTTCATTGGATGCATCAGGCCATGCCTGGGTGGCTTCAATGCGCGATTCATCTATTTATGAGTTAGATACATCAGGTGATGTAATTAATACATATACCAATATTGGGGGTATTTCTCATCCGTGGGGTGTATCGATAGATGGCGACCAAAATATTTGGGTGGCTAACTTTCAATCTTTAGCGTCTAAACCCAAGCATTTTTCAGTATCAAAGCTATGTGGGAATGCGTCTAAGAGCTGCCCTGAGGGCTTAAAGAAAGGTGACGCCATTTCACCGGACACAGGTTATACCTTGCCAACAGCAGGCAGCCAAGTGTTGTTACACAATGGCACGCCACTTTATGGCAGCGATGGCTTACCGTCGTTTGAGCCACTCATGCGTTTGGTACACGTTGGCTTTGATAAAGCGGGCAATGCATGGACGGCAAATAACTGGAAGCCCAGTGCGCTAGTTGATTTAACAAAAAATCCAGGTGGTGATGGGGTTGTGGTATTTATTGGTCTGGCTGGTGTTACGTAAGGTGGGCACCTAAGAGCAGTTAGGGATTTTTAGGCTGAAAGGCTTCTTTAGCTGCTTTGGTTAGTGTTCTGGCGTCTGTCTTGAGCTCTCGTAACAGTTGTGCTTTAAGTGTTTTGAAGCGAAGAGGATCTTCATTTAATGTTCTTGTTTGACCTTTTGGCAGAGGGCTTTTTTTATCGAGTGCAGTCAATTCTTTAAGCTCTTGTTTATATATATTATTAATTATTTTTTCATTCTTGGTAAGTGCTACAGCAAGTTCTACACGTCGAATCGCATCTTCTTCCATGCTTAATCCTGAGGGAGGCGGGGCTTCTGCATGACGCTCTAGTAATTTTCGGTCAATTGATCCTTCTGTCTGCGCCATTAATTTTTGTATGGTTGCGGATGCAGCGATACCACATCCTTTTTGGCTAAATTGTTTTGAAATGTTGTAGATGACTTCATCTTCTTTGATAGCAGGGTAATCGCAAAAGGTTAAAACTTGGTTGATTTCTGGCAGGATTTGTTCATTGAACCTTTTAGAGCAAGCATCAATCGCTTTGGGGGTAGAATCTAAGAAAGCCATATTTAATTGGCCATTATCATCTATTTTCAGTACGCAGACGACCCAGTGATGCGGCTTTCCAGGCATTACGATTGGGATGTATAGTTCTTGTAAGTGGGATTTGTTTTCTTCAGCAGCCATGGCTCTAATATAAGGGAGTAGGAGTTTTTGTATGTCACCATGTGTTTCTTCAAGTCCTGCGTCTTTATCGAGCCCCATTGTATTGTAATCATAAGGTGCTTCGTAATTTACAGCATCCATATAAATAAAAGGGCAACAAGCTTTTTGATGATTAGCATAGTTTTTTGTTGCGAGGGCTATTAATTTTTCCATTTCAGGGATATCAAATGTTTGGGCCATATTTAATGTATCTTTGCCTCCAGAGTTAAATTCAAACTCTTCTCCATTCATACTAGCGGTTATTATTCTTTTTCTATTCACCTCTTCATTTTCTACTGGAGGTATAGTAATGATAAAATCTTGCCCGTTTTTTTCGTAGATAATTTTGGTCGTCATTTGAAGAAAATAATCTTTAGGTCTTTCTGATTTGTCTTTAGTCCAGGGAATTTCATATTGGGATGTTTTTTGGATAGTAACAGGAGTATTGTTAATCGTTTCAGTCGTTGATTTTGTGTATATGCTCTGTTTAGGCATGGTTTTCTCAGTAGAGTTATAGTCAGTATATTAAATACTAGAGGTTTTACTCAGCAAATCAAGTTGCTCTATTTTCAGCCCATCTTATTTTATGCGAGAGGGTTTACGTGTTAGTGGGTGAAGCTATATAACCTCATGCTCAAGTAGCAATGCTTCAGCATGCTGTCGGGTTTCTTTAGTAATATTAAGCCCACCTAGCATCCGTGAAATTTCCGTGATTTTTTCGTCAGGCGTAAGCGTTACAACTTCAGAAAAAGTATGCGTTTGATTCGCATGTTTTTTAACGACAAGATGATGATGCGCAGTCGCTGCTACTTGGGGTTGATGCGTCACACAAAACACTTGTAAGCGCTCACCGAGCGTTCTTAAAAGCTTGCCCACACGTGCCGCTGTAGCACCTCCTATGCCGACATCTACTTCATCAAAAAACAAGGTTGGCGTTGAGGCGCGTTTTGCTGTAATCACCTGAATTGCAAGGCTAATACGAGACAGTTCGCCACCGGATGCAATTTTTGCAAGGGCGTCTGGTGGTACACCGGGATTCGTGCTCACATAATATTCGACTTTGTCTAAACCATGAGGCTGCATGCTCTCAAGGGGCGTTATTTTAATTTCAATGACGCCGTGTTTAATATCTAATTGCTTGAGCATGGTTGTAATATCAGTTTCGAGCTTTTTAGCATATTTTTGTCGAGATGTGTGAAGTGTTTTAGCGGCGTTTTGATAATTTAATTCAGCATTATCAAGTGCTTCTTGTAAGCGTGCCTGCGTTGCTTCCGCTTGCTCAAGTTTGAGGGCGTCTGCTTTTAGGCTGTCTAATTTAGTGATGAGCGCATCAGGCTCAATGTGATACTTTCGTGCCATATCATGGAGTACACTCAAACGTGCTTCAACGGCTTGTAAGCGCTCAGGGTCAAGTTGAACCATGCGCGTAAAGCTTTCGAGTTCATGCAGTGCTTCTTCGCACTGAATATTTGCAGAATCGATGAGTTCTCGTGCGGTTTTTAAATGCGGATTATCTTCTGGCAGAGCATTGAAGTGCTGGGTAATACGATAAAGCTGTTCTTGAATGTTTAAAGTATGAATAGACGAAATATCTTCAAGGTAGCTTTTGGCGTGATGCAGGCACTGATGCTCTTGGTTGAGTGTTGTAACCTCATCGACAAGAAGATTAAGCGCTTCAAGTTCATTGATTTGATACGCTAAAAAATCAGCGTGTGCTGCATCGGTTGGTTGAGATTCAGCGGCTATTTTTTCTTGTTTTAAGGCGTGCCAGGTTTGATAAGCCGAAAGAACTGCATCTAATAAACCTGGATGATTGGCATATTGGTCGAGCTGTATACGATGGGTTGCGGGTTTTAATAAACGCTGGTGTTGATGCTGGCCATGAATATCTAATAATAACTCACTAAAGGCTTTAATTTTTTGTAAGGGCAAGAGCTGGCCGTTAATATACGCTTTTGAGCGGCCTTCTGTTGTAATCACGCGATTTAAATAGACTTCATCTGGGGTGTCGGGCGTGCTTTCATATAAGTCGTGTGATTTGAGCCACAGGGCAGGCTCAGAGTTTGCCTCAAAGCTAAATAGTGCTGAGACAGTGCATTTTTGCTCACCTGAGCGCACTATGGATGCATCGGTTCGTCCGCCCATGGCAAGCATTAGGGCGTCAATCATAATGGATTTTCCGGCACCAGTTTCGCCTGTGAATGCCGTCATGCCTTCAGAAAAATCTAACTCTAAGCGTTTAACAATCGCTAAGTTTTCAATCACAAGTGAAAGGAGCATAATTTATCCCTCAGGTTTTGAACCCCAGCCTAGCTTGAGGCGCAATGTATCATAGTAAAGATAATCTTTTGGATGCAATAATTCGAGTGTATTTGGATTTTTTTGAATAATTACGGATGTACCAGGTTTGATAGGGTAGGAGTCGTGTCCGTCGCAACTGATGCGAAGTGGTGACTCGTTGGCGTCACTGATTTCAAGACGAATGGCTGCATTCATGTCTATCACCAAAGGTCTTACGCTTAAGCTGTGTGGAAACATAGGAACCATCACGAGTGCTGCAAGGTCCGGGTGCATAATGGGGCCACCTGCCGATAAAGCATAAGCCGTTGAGCCGGTTGGGGTTGAAAAAATCAAACCGTCGGCACGATAATGGCTCACAAATTGTTCGTTGATGTACACATCAAATTGAACCAAATGAGTTTCGTTGCCGCGACTTAATACAATATCGTTTAAGGCATCGCCTAAGATAAGATTTTTATTGCTATCAGAAAATTGAAGTTGCAATAGCGTTCGTTTTTCCTGGATATAATCGCCAGATAAAACTTCTGTCAGCGATTTTTCAAAATTTTGAGGTGAAATATCGGTTAAAAAACCTAAGTGCCCGCGATTAATTCCAATCACAGGCACTTCGGCATGTACGGCCATGCGGGCCGCAGAGAGCAAACTACCATCACCACCAACGACGACAATCAGCGTGCCTGATTTTTTCATTTGGTCGCGGGGCAGCACAGGGCAGTCGAGTGAAAAATGAGCCGCCGTATCAACATCGAGAAACACACCAATTTTTTCAGCTGTTAAATAGCTAATTAAGCGCTCAAGTGTTTCCAGCACGTTTTGATTGGCTCGATGTTGACGTGCGTATAAAACCACACGTAAAAAGGCGGACTTTTTACTCACGATGTTTAATCTCCTCCTCGTGCAGCACGTTTCCGTTCGTGTTCTTTGAGTGCTTTTTTACGGAGTCGAATGGTTTCAGGTGTTACTTCAACCAATTCATCATTGTCAATAAATTCTAACGCTTGCTCAAGGCTTAACTTAATTGCTGGCGTTAAAACAATATTTTCATCTGTTCCTGAAGCGCGAACATTGGTGAGTTGTTTTTCTTTGGTGACGTTAATGACTAAATCATTGCTGCGTGAATGAATCCCAACAATCATGCCTTCGTAACAGGCTGTTTGTGGCACAATAAACATCTTGCCTCGCTCTTGTAAGTTAAACAAAGCAAAACCACGCGCTGTGCCTTGGCAATTGGCAATAAGCACACCTTGCCCGCGCTTTCCAATGTTTCCTTCAGCAAAGGGGCCATAGTGATCGTACACATGGTAAATTAAGCCAGTTCCAGAGGTTGCGGATAAAAACTCAGTATGAAAGCCAATTAAACCGCGTGTTGGAATGACATAATCAAGGCGCACACGACCTTTACCATCAGGCACCAAATTCTTTAATTCGCCGCGTCGCTCACCGAGTCGCTCCATCATTGTGCCTTGATGTTGCTCTTCGACATCAACCGTGAGTTGTTCATAAGGCTCTTCACGCACACCGTCTTTTTCATGAATAATGACTTCAGGCTTACAAATAGCAAGCTCGTAGCCTTCACGTCGCATGGTTTCAATCAGAATGGATAAATGCAGCTCGCCTCGACCTGACACTCTAAATTTGTCTGGATCCTCGGTATCTTCAACGCGCAGTGCGACGTTATGTAATAGTTCAGTATGTAAACGTTCACGAATCTTACGACTGGTTACATATTTACCTTCTTTACCTGCAAATGGAGAATCGTTGACTTGAAAGGTCATACTAATTGTTGGCTCATCTACGGTGAGTGCTGGAAGCGCTTCAACGGTTGCAGGGTCACAAATAGTATCTGAAATATGGAGACCCTCTATGCCTGATATAGCAACAATATCACCTGCTTCTGCATCGGGCACTTCAACGCGCTCAAGGCCTTCAAAGCCTAATATTTGCAAGACACGACCTGTTCGAATCTCGCCTTCGGCATCTATCACTTTAATTGGTGATTTTGCTGTAATTTTTCCGCGTGTAATGCGCCCAATACCAATGGTGCCAACATACGATGAATAATCAAGTGCACTGACTTGCATTTGAAACGGTCCATTAGGATCAACGTCAGGCGCATGCACTTGGTCGACGATGGTGCGTAAAATAGCATCCATATTGTCTGTTTTTTCAGCTAAATCCATCATGGCGTAGCCTTCAAGTGCTGAAGCGTAGACAATAGGAAAATCGAGCTGCTCGTCAGTTGCGCCTAAGTTATCAAATAAATCAAACACTTGATCAACAACCCAATCAGGTCTTGCACCAGGTCGGTCTACTTTATTGATTACGACAATAGGGTTTAAGCCTTGGGCAAATGCTTTTTGGGTTACAAAACGGGTTTGTGGCATCGGCCCATCAACCGCGTCAACTAACAGCAACACACCATCAACCATCGATAAAATACGTTCAACCTCACCACCAAAGTCGGCGTGACCTGGGGTGTCGACGATATTAATTTTATGGTCATTCCAGCGAAGGCCAGTATTTTTTGCAAGAATCGTAATGCCACGCTCTTTTTCGAGGGCATTCGAATCCATCACACGCTCAACGACTTCAGCACGTGCATTTAAAGTACCGGTTTGCTGGAGTAATTTATCCACCAAAGTTGTCTTACCATGATCAACGTGTGCGATGATGGCGATGTTTCGAATTTTTCTTGTCATGTCTTAATCCAATAAATTTTACTGTTTACCGTAATCGGCTTTTTAATTACTTTTAATTATAACGAACTGTAGGAAGTTTGCTAAACTGAAAGTAAGCCACAGATTTAGGCGGGGTTATTATGAGTCAATTAATATTGCATCCTACAGATATGAGTCAATGGCATGCGTTGGTTAATGAGGCACAAGCATCAACGCAGCTTATTCTACCAGAAAACACAGAAAGTTACTTGGTTTTTTTATTGATGCGTTTTTCGCAGTCACCTGAGCTCGCAGAATCGGTATTGGCTATGGATTTTTTAAATGCTATGCAGGCCGGCGGAACACAGCAAATTGAGTTACTCCGTGAGGTCGGAGACAAAAGTTTGTTACTCAGCGGCTTGTTTCCAGGCCTTGCCGAAAAACGCCATGTCCAGCTGAGTTATTTTTCGGATATGGGGCAATCGGCCTATTTTACGGTCAGTGAGCTAGAAGTTACAGAGATGGCCGAGCTGTACCAAGAGCTGGGTCATCAGTTCGTTGATTTGATGCGGATTTTGAAGGCGCTGGGATAAATTTCGCCCACCCGGTGCCAGGCTCTTTCCATTTGCGGCTATTGACTGGGATCTCTTCTTTGTCACAGTCAGGATCTTCGCAGTCAATACCTTCGCAGTCATCAGGTGTTGGTTGAAAACGTTCGAGCTGCGTGTCATAAGCCTCCCAAAATTTTGCTTTAAACGTGTTATATTCAAATCCAAAACCAACATGCCATAAAGCAGCAAGCAAACAAACAGGTTTTGCAATGTTTCTTAATGCTTGGTGCAGCCAGTCGTCTTCATTGTGATCATGCCCCCCGGGCTCGGGTAAATTTTGTGTGAGGCCTGTTCTTTTAGCATGCTTATGCCCCCCTAAAAAATAATGTAAATCGGCGATAAACTCAGCAAGCATGCCAGGTAATGCTGAAAGCCAAGGCGGAACGCCAGGCGCTCTGTCGTTCCCTAAGCCTGCACTAATCACGTGTCCGAGCAGTAATGTCGTTGGTGAAATAACAAAAATGAGAATGAGTCGAAAAGGGTTAAACCATTGCAAAAAATTTTCTTCTTCCCAAAGGTCCTGCAACGCGTCATGAAAATCAGTTCCAAAGTCTTCCATTCGTTTCTTGAATGATTCTCCTTCGAGTTCTAAAAGGGTTTCACTGGTATTTTCTAAATCAAATAAGAGTTGAGCGCTACCAGTAATAATTGGGTTGATGACACCCATGACAAAGGTGGGCAAGAGTTGTATGGGCTGGAATAAGGCAGGGTTTTGCGTCACGATACTCCACCAGGTGCCAGCGGTACAAATTGTGAGCGCCAAGTTTAGCGTAAGTAAAAAAGCAGCAGTAACCAAGAGCGTGATGTTTTCACGGGGCTTGTCCCAAACTTCTTGGAGCCGGGTATGAAGCCTTTGGTTTGTAATTAAGTTGGTAAACGAATTATAGGTTAATAAACCGGAGGCAAGCCCTGCGATGGCGGAGATAGGAACGATAATCAGGGGGGATGCGATGAAAGGAATAGCCGCGAGCAAGGGTATGAGTGTAAATGCTTCCACTAATAAATAAGTTGTGCCAAGCCCCATAAATAAACTGTTCAGCACACTAAACATTTTGATAAAAGTTAAATAGCCGCGGGTTTTTTCGACGGTTGCTTTGTATTGCGCGTGAATTGAGTCTTGAGCATTTTCTGTTTTGCGTAAGTAATTAAAGAGTGCTTTTTCGTATGATTCGAGTGCTGTCGTCGCGTCAAACTCTTCCGATTCAGCACAAAGTTGCCTTGAAAAAGCAGCTTTGATTTTTTCTTCGAACACGCTTCTTTTTTGTTTTATTTTAGTTTTTATTTGTTTTATTTCGTTTTTTATTTGTTTTATTTCAGCATTTATTTTTTTTATATTTGTTTTATCTATATTGGCTTTATCTAATATTATGTTGAATTTTTCTTTTCCAAGCTCTTGTTTTTTGTCGGTGAGTTTTTTTTGAATCTCTTTTAGTTCCTTTGCAAAAGGCTTATTTATTTCAGCAATCGTTGCATCATACTTAGTGATTTCTAACAAATCGGCATTGTCTTTATTTAACTCAAGATAATTTTCGGCGTGTTTTTGCTCGAAATAATCAGGGGCAAACCATTTATCAAGTGCTTCCAGGATGTTATCAAAAATAATTTTAGCTTCAACGGAGGCTGCAAAAAAGAAGGAAACGAAGGCAGGAAGCAATGCTGGCCACATTATATAGGCACCACCAAAGGCTAATAACCCAAAAGTAAGGCTGGCTCCTAATGCGAGCAGGAAGGCAGAAATATATCGAAGTGACTCATAATCAAAATCTGCATCAGCGGTTTGTTCAGTAGCATCAGCCATTAGAAAACACCTAGTACAACTAAAAAATGACACTTTATATCAAATGAGAATGATTATCAATTGAAAATTGAATCCCGAGATCCCTGCTATGCTTTGAAATATAGAGTTTGTTTTATAGTACAGGGGATAATCATGTGTCGGTTAGTTGCCTATCTTGGACAAGAAATTCTTTTAAGTGATGTATTGGTCAAGCCTAAAAATTCTTTGGTGTTACAAAGTTTGCATGCAAAAGAGTCTGACTCGCGCACCAATGGCGATGGCTTTGGTTTGGGGTGGTATGTGCCAAGCCTTGCCACAACCCCCGCTTTATTTACCTCGGTCTTTCCTGCTTGGAGTAATCAAAACCTGTTGCATCTTACAGATAAAGTAAAGTCACCTGCATTTTTTGGGCATGTCCGTGCGGCGTCAGCCGGGGGTGTTACGCAAACGAATTGCCATCCGTTTATTTATCACGAATGGATGATGATGCATAACGGGACTATTGCAGGGTTTACGCAAATCAAGCGGCATGTACGACGTTTATTAGATGATGATTTATATGACTGGGTAAAAGGCGGGACAGATTCAGAGCATTTGTTTGCATTATTTTTGCAGCGGGCCAAAAAAAGTGATTTGAGCAAGCTTGAAACTATACGCTTAGTACTGGAAGGCGTGATACACGAAGTGCTTGATTTAGTAAAACAATTTGCTGGCAAAAAACTTCAAGACGCGTCTTATCTTAATTTATGCCTAACAGATGGGAAGCAACTGCTTGCCATTCGTTATTGTAGTGATGCAGCGTTTGAGCCTCGGAGTTTACATTATGCTGTAGGCCAGCAGTTTGTCATGCAAAATGGCCATGGAGAAATGCAAAAAGCAAATGGCACACCAAAATGTGTTTTAGTGAGCTCTGAAAAATTAACTGAGTCAGATAAAGCCTGGCAAATCGTACCCCCTCAGCATGCGCTATTAGTGACAGAAAAAATGGATGTTGTTTTAAAAAAAATGACATAAATCTTTTTTAAATGAATTTTATTTATTTCCTCGCTTTTTCTCAGATAGCAAGTATAATAAATATACAGTCTGCGCATAATTTGTGTTTTCTTGAAGGGGTTGATATGGAAGGATGGCTGCTATTTAATCAGCCCGAATCAGGGCTTACTGAAACAGATTATACGCCACCAAGGCTCGTACAAGCTGCCACCCAAAAAAACATACCGCTTAAAATATATGGTTCACACGAGCTTGATTTATTAGTCACGCATGCGGATGAAAGAAGCATTGTGGCAAATAACTCACGGGTGACTTTGCCTGATTTCATTATTCCAGGCGTGGGTGCGAGCGTGTCTTATTTTGGCTTAGCCTTGATTCGGCAATTAGAGCAATTAGGCGTTTATGTCTGTAATGGCTCAGCTGCTATTTCGATGGCGAGAGATAAATTGCAGATGATTCAAATGCTGAGTCATCATCATCTGCCAACACCTAAAACCATGCTTGTAAAATTTCCCATGTCGATGAAACGTATTGCGTCAGAAATTGGATTTCCTTTGGTGCTTAAAATGGTTTCAGGGACTGAAGGGTTTGGGGTGCATTTGTGTGAAACAAAGCATGCACTGCAAGAAATTATGGAGATCATCTCATCTCAAATTCATCAAAGCCCCATGATTGTTCAAGAGTTTATTAAGAGCAGTTACGGTCGTGATTTACGCGTTTTTGTGTTGGGGGGTAAGGCCATTGCATGTATGCAGCGTACGTCCACGCGTGGATTTAAAGCGAATTTTTCTTTGGGTGGGACGGTTGCGTCTTATCCTATAACCCCTGAGATTGAGCATTTAGCTTGTGCAACAGCTGAATTATTTGGACTAGAAATTGCAGGGATTGATTTATTATTTGATGGTAGTAGCTTTAAAGTGTGCGAAGCGAACTCAGCCCCAGAACTTAAAGGGATTGAGCTCGCGAGTCAGCTTGATATTGCAACCCAAATCATTGAGCATGTACAGCAAGTTGTTTTAGCGAAGCGCTAGTTAATTTTTTCTAATCTTTTGCGCGTGATACATAGTCAGCGGTACGTGTATCTACTTTAATGAGCTCGCCGGTTTGAATAAATAGCGGTACACGAACAACGGCACCTGTTTCAAGGGTCGCGGGTTTACCACCACCACCTGATGTATCACCTCGAAGCCCTGGATCTGTTTCTGTGATCTTCAAGACCACAAAATTAGGTGATGCGACTTGTAGTGGCTCGTTATTCCAGAGCGTTACGGTGCACGTGTCTTCAGGTTTAATCCAATTAATAGCAGGTTCAACGGCTTTTTCATTGGCTATATATTGCTCAAAGCTATTAGGCTCCATAAAATGCCAGTGCTCACCATCGGCATAGAGATATTGCATGTCCATTTCTACGACATCAGCAGCAGGAACAGATTCGCCGGATTTATACGTGCGTTCAACCACACGGCCTGTTTTTAAATTACGAATTTTAACGCGTGTAAATGCTTGGCCTTTGCCTGGTTTCACAAATTCGCATTCGATAATATTACAAGGCGCTTGATCGACCATAATTTTCAGGCCATTTTTAAATTCATTGGTGCTATAATTTGCCATTTGATGCACGACTCCACAGTTGAGATATTAAGCAAGTTTCGCTAGAGTGCCTGCAGTTTATCAAAATTGAGTTAATTTTTGAATGCAACAAGTCACAACTAAACCTTGGCAAGTGATTTTAAGCGAGGGATTTGCCTCATCGAAAGCATTATTAGCATTTTTGGGGCTATCAGAGCAGCACGCAAGTATTCAAGCAGAGCAGCTATTTAAAACCCGTGTGCCGCGTGGTTTTGCGGCTTGCATGAAGCGAGGGGATCTAAATGATCCGTTGTTGCGACAAGTTTTAGCAGTGCAAGATGAGTTGGTATTAACAGCAGGATTTACCAAAGATCCATTAGATGAAGCTGCGTGTAATCCGGTGCCCGGTTTAATTCATAAATATCATGGGCGCGTGTTACTCACTGTAACCGGTGCTTGTGCAGTGCATTGTCGATATTGCTTTAGGCGACATTTTCCGTATGAAGCAAATAATCCTGGTCGAGCAGGCTGGCAGAAGGCGTTTGATTATATTCGCGCGAATCAAAGCATAGAAGAAGTGATTTTGAGCGGGGGTGATCCATTGATTGCATCAGATCTAATACTCAAATTTTTATTAGATGGTTTATCAGCTATACCTCATGTCAATACGCTTCGGATACACACGCGTTTACCGGTTGTCTTACCTGAACGCGTAGATAATAGCTTGTGTGGGTTATTACGTGCCTCGCGTTTTAAAGTGGTTGTGGTTTTACACGCCAATCATGCCAATGAATTAAGTGATGATGTGATGGCCGCATGTACAGCATTGCGTGACGCGGGATGTGTTTTGTTGAATCAATCGGTTTTTTTAGATGGCGTTAATCATGAAGCAAGTACTTTGATTGCACTCAGTAAGCGGCTGTGGGCATGTGGTGTATTGCCTTATTATTTGCATGTGTTAGATAAAGTCGAGGGAGCAGCTTATTTTAATGTTTCTATAGAAAAAGCAAAAGCAGCACATGAAATACTGAGTGAGCAGCTGCAGGGGTATTTGGTTCCGCGATTAGTAGGTGAAGTTCCAGGAGGAAAAAACAAGCAGAATGTGCTATAATTAAACCTACAAAGGTACTAAAAAAATCAATGGGGTCAGGTTTGTTTGATTTTTGCTGCATGGCTTTCTGTGAACGCGCATTATATACTAGGCGAGTTTTCAACGCGCAGGGATTAAGGACACAGGGACATGGCGATTGCATTTTTTCTTTTATATTTCATATTTACTTTGGCGGTACTAGCTGGCGGTTTAAGTGGCTTAGTATGGGAAGTAGGCAGTATTGCTTATCTTATCTTAGCAACGTTTGTTATAGGCCTTGCTTCGCTACCGGGTATATTACTTTGGATTGCTATTCCCGGTGTGATTCTTTTGAGATATTTGCCGTTTTTACAAAATATACTTGGGAAATTTGTTTTTACACGGGCAAAAAAAGCCATTCCAAAGCTGTCTAAAACCGAAGAAGAAGCATTGAATGCCGGCGACACCTGGATTGAAGAATCTATATTTAGAGGGGCGCCTAATTGGAAAGCGTTATCAAAAATAGAAACCAAGTTAACCAACGAAGAGCAAGCTTTTCTCGATAATGAAACGCGTGAATTATGTAACATGCTCAATGATTGGGAAATCACACAAGATCAAGATTTGCCAAAGCCGGTTTGGAAGTATTTGAAAAGCAAAGGCTTTTTGGGCTTGGTGATTGATAAAAAATACGGAGGAAAAGGTTTTTCTGCACGTGCGCACTCAGATATTGTGATGAAAATTGCGAGTCGCTCAGGGGTTGCTGCGGTGACCGTGATGGTACCTAATTCGCTTGGGCCGGGTGAGCTGCTTCAGCATTACGGAACAGATGAGCAGAAAGATTATTTTTTGCCGCGTCTTGCAAATGGCAAAGAAATTCCTTGTTTTGCACTGACAGAACCTGAAGCCGGTAGTGATGCAACTTCAATTCAAGCAGAAGCAATCGTGGTTGAGCAAAAAATTGATGGAAAAATAGCCTTGGGCTTGCGCATGACGCTAAATAAACGCTGGATTACACTTGCGCCTGTTGCAACGTTGATTGGGCTCGCTGTGGATTTAAAAGATCCAGATGGTTTATTAAAAGGGATGGGGCATGAAGGGATTACCTGTGTTTTGATACCGAGAGATTCAAAAGGGCTTGAAATTGGTAATCGGCATTTGGCAGCAGAACAGCCGTTTATGAATGGTTCGATTCGCGGTAAAGATGTATTTGCGCCGATTACGAGTATTATTGGTGGGCAAAAAGAAGCCGGGCGTGGCTGGCAAATGTTGGTTGAGTGTTTGTCGATTGGGCGCTCTATTTCGCTGCCTGCGTTAGGCACGGCATCGTCATCGATTGCTTATTTAACCACAGGCGCTTTTGCACGCTTGCGGCGTCAATTTTCAGTTGAACTCGCGCAATTTGAAGGCATTGAAGAAAAGCTAGCTGAGATTGCAGGGTTAAATTATATGGTGATGGCAACGCGCTTACTCACCGTTGCGGCAGTGAATGAAGGAAAAAAACCATCTGTTGCGTCAGCTATTACAAAATATTTTAATACGGAATTACCAAGGCGTGTTTTAAATTCAGCTATGGATGTGCATGGCGGGCGTGCCGTTGTGGTGGGGCCTCGTAATTATTTAAGTAATTTTTATCAAGGCATTCCTATTTCTGTGACGGTTGAGGGTGCTAATATTATGACCCGAAATCTATTGATTTTTGGTCAAGGTTCTATGGCGTGTCATCCCTTTTTACGAGATGAGTTTTATACAATTTCAAATAATGACAAATCTAAATTTCAGGTGTTGTTAGGCAGGCATGTTAAATATTTTGTGCGTAATACAGCAAAAGCATTCTGTTCTGCATGGACAGGAGGCCGTTTAATTGCAGCCCCAAAACATCCGATGCAACGTGCGTGTCAAAAGCTTTCACGTTTAAGTTATGCGCTCGCTTGGATTTCAGATGTTGCGCTAATACTGTTAGGTGGAGATTTAAAACGAAAAGAGCGCCTGTCAGCAAGGCTTGGTGATGGGTTGGCGTATTTATATTTGGCCATGGCGGTACTCAGGCAGGTTGAACTGCGAGGTGGTGGTAAAGAAGAGCAATTGCATGCCAGCTGGGCGCTAGATTTTTGCTTTAATCAAGTCACACAAGCGCTACTTGGCGTGTGTCGTAATTTTCCTATGCGTATTGTAGGGCGCATAATGAAACTCATTGCTTTTCCATTAGGGGGCATGGGTTTAGGCGCGCCACGCGATAAGCTTGAGCATCAACTAGCAAAACTAATGACGGAAAATAATAGCTATCGTAATGATTTACGAAGTGGTGTTTATTTAAGTGGAGATAAAACAGAACCGGTTGATAGAGTAGAAGAAGCGTATCAGCGTTATTTAGAAGCTGTGCCGGTATATCGTAAAATACGCGGTGCAAATCGATTTAAATCAGGCACAGTGAAAGAAAAACTGGCAGAACAGTTATCGCAGGGTATAATTACAGACAAAGAGATGCAATTATTATTAGATGTGGAGCGCGCACGTTGGGATGCGATTCAGGTCGATGAATTTACAGCTGAATCGATGAAAAAGAAAACCTATGCATCGGTGGCCGATGATTTTGAGAACCCAATTGATGCATAAAAAACAGGGGTGAGGTATGGGCGCTATAATTTCGGATGCAACGTGGAAAGACTGTCTTACGATTGTAGGTGAAAATGCCGAGACAGCCGCTTATGTTACAGATGAGTTTAAGAATAAATCGATAGAAGCGAGGGTTCCTAAAGACATATGGGAACCATTGCATGAAAAATTCAAAGAATTTGAAGCTGAATTAATTGAAGCACAGGCATTAAGAGAATCGCGTATCTGGGCTGGCCAGAAGGCAGAGGCTGTTGTTGCATCTGAACTTGCATCTGAACTTGTATCTGAGCCTGTTACACCTGAAATTGAAGAAAAGAAACAGGCTGTTTCTGCAGCAGTTAGTGTGACAATTACATTGGATGAAGCAGGGGTCTTGGGACGTAAATATCTCATCAATGGTGAGAGCCCGGATGATGCCACGACTGACAAACTAGACGAGCATATTCATGGTTGGCTGGAGGGTGAGCAGCTTGAAGGTAAAAAAGGCTTGATTTATGAAACTAATGAGCAAGGTGAGTCGGTTCAAATGAATGTAGCGGCATTAAGAGAGCGGCTCAAGTCTGATAAATCAGGGCTTCAGCAATATCTTCAGGCGAAAGGGGTTGATATAAAAGAAGTTAAGGTGCCAGAAAAAGGGCCTGATTTAGACGATGCACCAGCCGGCCCTGAGTAGTCGCTTATTGTTTTAAAGCGGCTTCGCGTGCCTCTTTAAGGCGCGTGGGGTTGCCTGTGTCGAACCAACGTCCCGAATGAATCTCACCGGTAGCCATGTTTTAATAGGCTGCTG
>JASJHH010000059.1:0-9701 GCA_033791145.1 Legionella sp. | reverse complement strand
GGCAGTAATGCAGGCTAGCCAAACCACCACCAATGACTAAGATATCGGTATGAATGGTTTGGCCTTGTTGCGATAAATCAGATTGTGATGCGGCAGGTATCATGAAAAAGCTTTTACTAAGGTAACGGCAAGTCCTGTGTAAGTGTTGGGTGTGAGTGCTAATAAATCGGATTTAGCCTCATCAGGGAGTGCTAAGCTATTGATAAATGCGTGCAGGGTTTCTTGATTCATGTCTTTGCCACGAGAAAAATCACGAAGTGCTTCGTAAGCATTAGGAATTCCATGACGTCTCATCATGGTTTGAATGGCTTCTGTAACCACTTCCCATTTATCATCTAAATCAGCTTTGAGTTTTTGCGCGTTAATTTCAAGTTTTTCGTTGCCTTTGGCAATGGCTTGATAGGCAATAAACGCATAGGCAAAAGCAACCCCTAAATTACGTAGGACAGTGGAGTCTGATAAATCACGTTGCAGGCGAGACTGCGTGAGCTTATTTGCGAAGTGATTAAATAGCGTATTAGATAAGCCAAGGTTGCCTTCAGCGTTTTCAAAATCAATCGGATTGACTTTGTGCGGCATGGTGGATGAGCCGACTTCGCCTTTGACTGTTTTTTGTTTGAAATAACCAAGCGAAATATAAGACCAAATATCACGGGTATAATCGAGTAGAATATTATTAATTCGAATCATTAAATGTGAGACTTCAGCAAGGCCGTCGTGTGGTTCTATTTGGGTTGTATAGGCGCTAAAAGAAAGTCCCAAATTGGTGATGAATTGCGTGCAATGTTTTCGCCAGTTAATTTTAGGGTAAGCAATGGTATGCGCATTGTAATTACCAACTGCGCCGTTACATTTGGCTGAAATCAGTACTTCGGCAAGCTGTTGTAAGGGGCGTTTTAGGCGTGCTGAAAAATTAATAAGTTCTTTACCAAGGGTCGTCGGGGTTGCTGGTTGCCCGTGGGTACGGCCAAGCATTGCAGCTTCGCCATGTTGTTTGCCGAGTAAGGTGATGCCGCCCGTGATTTCAGCTAAAGTGGGTTGAATGATTTGGGCGAGTGCTTCTTTGACCATGAAGGCATACGCCAAATTATTAATATCTTCAGAGGTACATGCAAAGTGAATGAAATTTGTAATTTCAGATAAAGGCTTAAAACTTTTTAGTTTATCACGTAAATAATATTCAACGGCTTTTACATCGTGATTGGTTTTTTTCTCGTAGGCTTTAACTGCTTCAGCTTCTTTTTCGTCAAATTGAGTAATTAACTGATTTAAAAAATGTTTTGAATCAGCTGTTAGTGGTGGCACTTCGGTAAGCTTAGGATTATTAGCTAAAGATTCGAGCCATCGGATTTCAATGACGACGCGATAGTAAATTAGGCCGAACTCACTGAAGAAAGGGCTTAATACGCGCGTTTTTTTAAGGTACCGTCCATCGACAGGCGAGATTGAATTAAGGGCAGATAGGGTCATATTTGATTACAAAATAAAATGATATAAGTTCAGCGCTCTATCATAGACGATTACGCCGCATGATAGAAGTTGCACGTAGCATGAATTTCAGTAGAATGATGCTTATTTTCGAAGGAATCGAGAGGATTTATGTCTAACATGATATATACAATTGATTTTCAGCAGTTGGGGATGACTGAGCTTGATCGTGTAGGCGGTAAAAATGCCTCACTCGGTGAAATGATCAGCAATTTAAGTGACATGGGTGTGCGCGTTCCGGGTGGTTTTGCGACAACAGCCGATGCATTTTATGATTTTTTAAATCAAGATAATCTGAAAGATAAAATTAAAACGACCCTAACAGATTTAGATGTAGATGATGTTGCAGCGCTTGCACGGGTGGGTAAAACGATTCGCACCATGATGTTAAAGGCATCGTTTACGAAAGCGTTTGAACAGGGGGTGCGTGAGGCTTATCAAGCGCTTGAAACCCAAATTGGACATGACCAATTCACAGTGGCTGTACGTTCTTCTGCAACCGCTGAAGACTTGCCTGATGCATCGTTTGCAGGGCAGCAAGAAACACTTTTAAATATTAAAGGCGTTGATGCGGTGCTTTTGGCGATGAAAGAAGTGTTTGCGTCACTTTATAACGATCGGGCGATTGCCTATCGCGTACATCACGGATTTGCACATGATGATGTAGCACTGTCGGTGGGTGTTCAGCAAATGGTTCGAAGTGATTGTGGTGCGAGTGGCGTGATGTTTACACTCGATACAGAATCAGGCTTTAATCAAGTCGTTTTTATTACGTCGTCTTATGGTTTAGGCGAAATGGTTGTACAAGGTGCAGTAAATCCTGATGAGTTTTATGTGTATAAGCCCGCCCTTCATGCGGGACGTGAAGCGATTATTCGTCGCAATTTAGGCGAGAAAGCGCTTGAGATGGTTTATAGCGATGATCCAAAAGCAACCAGTCGCGTAATGACACAAGATGTTGATGCAGCGCGCCGACAAGTCTTTTCTTTAACGACAGAAGACGTTGAATATTTAGCACGTCAAGCTGTGATTATTGAAGCGCATTATGGCCGTCCGATGGATATTGAGTGGGGTAAAGATGGCGTAGACGGCGCAATTTATTTATTACAAGCACGCCCTGAAACCGTCCAAAGCCAGAAAGCATCAGCGGGTAAACAAGTGATTGAGCGTTATGCATTAAAGGCCACAGCTTCAGTATCAGTATTAACAGAGGGCCGAAGTATTGGCCAGCGCATTGGACAGGGCCGTGTGCGCGTGATTAAAGACGTTTCAGAAATGCATCGTGTTGAAGCTGGGGATGTGTTGGTTTCTGACATGACCGATCCTGATTGGGAACCTGTGATGAAGCGTGCATCAGCCATTGTCACCAATCGTGGTGGTCGTACATGCCATGCAGCGATTATTGCACGAGAACTGGGTATTCCAGCAGTGGTTGGATGCGGGAATGCAACGCATATGATTGCCGATGGCAGTGAAGTCACAGTGAGTTGTGCTGAAGGTGACACGGGTTATGTTTATCAAGGGCTTTTGCCTTTTGAGCGTACAGTATTAGATGTAGAAACATTGCCTGATTTACCTATAAAAATAATGCTAAATGTAGGAAACCCTGAACGGGCTTTTGCGTTTCAGGCGATTCCTAATTCAGGGGTTGGCCTTGCGCGCTTAGAATTTTTAATTTCCAATACAATAGGCATTCATCCGAAAGCATTGTTGCAATTTGATGACTTAAAAGATGCAGATTTGAAGCAAACAATTGCGGATAAAACAGCAGCATATGCCTCTCCCGTGGCTTATTATGTTGAACGCCTAAAAGAGGGGATTGCAACGATTGCCTCTGCTTTTTATCCAAAACCTGTGATTGTTCGTTTGTCAGATTTTAAATCTAATGAGTATGCTAATTTACTCGGAGGAAATTTATATGAGCCTGAAGAAGAAAATCCAATGCTCGGGTTTAGAGGGGCATCACGATATGTATCTCCTGAGTTTGCAGATTGTTTTGCATTAGAATGCGAAGCGGTTAAAGCGGTTCGTGAATCAATGGGGTTAAGTAATATAGAAATCATGATTCCATTTGTACGTACAGTCACAGAGGCGTCCAATGTGATTGATGTGTTAAAAACAAACGGGCTTGTTCGCGGCGAACATGGGCTTCGGGTGATTATGATGTGTGAATTACCTTCAAATGCTTTATTAGCTGATCGTTTTTTAGAATATTTTGATGGGTTTTCAATCGGCTCAAATGATTTAACGCAGCTTACATTAGGGCTTGATCGTGATTCAGGTTTGGTTGCAGCGCAATTTGATGAACGTGATTTAGCAGTAAAAGCTTTATTACAGATGGCGATTGAAGCCTGCAAGCGTGCAGGAAAATATATAGGCATTTGTGGGCAAGGGCCGTCTGATCATCCTGATTTAGCTTTGTGGCTCATGCAGCAAGGCATTGATAGTGTCTCGCTGAATCCAGATACAGTGATTGAGACGAGTTTGATGTTATCTAAACAGCAAACCGAACCTTTGGATGTCTTGTCATGACAGCTATCACTAAAAAGCGGATTGCCTTTTTGTTTTTTTTGTTGCTACTGGCCTGTTTGTTTGTGCCCAAATTTGCGTTTGCAAATAGCAGCAATGGACATACAGATCCCGTGGCATCGGTTGTACTTTGGGTAACGCTGATTTTCTTTTTTGGCTTAATGGGGCGTTACGCAGCACAGCTTTTAAATCAGCCGGGTGTGCTCGGTGAATTATTAATGGGCGTGCTGCTGGGTAATATATGCTATTTTTTTGGCCTGCCACTCGCCGTTGTGCTGCGAGAAGGCGGCGCTATTTTCGAGATTATGGGGGATGTTTTATCCGGTTCATCGGTTGCGAAAGCTGTTTATACAAATCTTCCAACATTGCCTGAAGCACAGCAAGTCACAGCCGTTTTAAAAAGCAGCGAAGGAATTAATTTAATTCGTGTGGCGTACGTTGTTGATAGTTTTTCACGTTATGGCGTGATTTTTTTATTGTTTATGGTGGGGCTCGAAACCTCGATTGATGAGATTAAGCACACCGGTAAAGAATCGATGCGTGTGGCATTACTTGGCGTGATAGCACCGATTGTTTGTGGTTTTTTAGTTAGCTGGCTTTTAATACCAACAGCATCGTTTAAAACAGATTTATTTTTAGCCGCAACGTTGTGTGCAACCAGTGTGGGGATTACGGCGCGCGTTTTAAAAGAAATGAACAAGTTACGCACGCGAGAAGCCAAAACAATTATGGGTGCTGCCATGATTGATGATGTATTGGGTTTAATTATTCTCGCCATGGTGAGTAGTGTGGTATTAACCGGCGTTATGGATATATCAACGCTTGGTCATGTGTTACTTCAAGTGGTTTTGTTTTTTACCGGTGTGCTTTTGATGGGGCCATGGGTATTGCGGCATATGGTGAAATTTTTTCAATTTTTAGAGCCTTGGGAATCCAAATTAGTCATATCATTTATTTTTGTGATGGCGCTTGCGTGGCTTGCAACGGCGGCACAATTAGCCAGTATTATCGGTGCATTTGCAGCGGGGCTTATTATTCATGATGGCTTTTTTGATGGGCATGCACTAGATGGAAAACGAGATACACAAATTCGAGAGTTAGTGGCACCGCTTGAATCGCTATTGGCGCCTTTGTTTTTTATGTTGATTGGGATTCAAGTTAAACTTGAAGCGTTTTTGGATTGGCATGTATTGATGATTGCGACAGGCTTAACAATAGCCGCTGTGCTTGGAAAGCTTGTCAGTGGTCTTGGAGCTGCTAAAAAAGACGACCGTTTATTAATCGGTATTGGCATGTTACCGAGAGGTGAAGTCGGGCTTGTATTTGCGTCTATTGGACGCACGCTTGGTGTGCTTTCGGATGATTTATTCTCAGCGATTATTTTAATGGTGATTGTGACTACGTTTATGGCGCCACCTTGGTTAAAACAGCGTTATGCAAAACATCCGCCTATTAAATCTAAATCTAAAAAGGCGAAGCATGCTTGAGCAAACCATACGTGATGATGTTGTACGTGCTTTAAAAGAAGATGTAGGAGCGGGCGATATTACGGCTGCTTTAATTTCTAAAAATGCTTCT
The DNA here is from genome assembly GCA_033791145.1 of Legionella sp. Classification (GTDB taxonomy): domain Bacteria; phylum Pseudomonadota; class Gammaproteobacteria; order Legionellales; family Legionellaceae; genus JAALKW01. Next base: position 4,106 of record JASJHH010000059.1, on the reverse strand, counting down.
GGCAAAGCGATTGTTTTGTCACGTGAGCCCATGGTTATATGTGGTATACCTTGGGTTAATCACGTTTTTTTCAGTATTAACCCAGATATTCAAATTAACTGGCAAGTATCTGAATGCGATGAATTATATGAGCCTGCAACACTTGCAGTGATTACAGGCTCTCTTCGAGGTATTTTAACAGCAGAGCGAACAGCGCTTAATTTTTTGCAAACGCTTTCAGGGGTTGCGACTGAAATAAAGCGTTATACAAAATTATTAAAAAATACAAATACAAAATTATTAGATACGCGAAAAACACTACCCGGACTCAGACAAGCACAAAAATATGCAGTGACTTGTGGGGGGGGTGTTAATCATCGTATGGGGTTATATGATGCTGTTCTAATTAAAGAAAATCATATCAAAGCATGTGGGTCGATTCAGGCCGCTGTTGATAAAGCGCGTGCAAATAATCAAGGCAATTGGATTGAAGTAGAAGTCGAAAATTTAGATGAGTTTAAAGCGGCACTAATCGCGGCACCTGATAGAATTTTATTAGATAATTTTGATAATCATATGCTAAAAGCAGCTGTTTTATTACGCGCAGAAAAAAATATAATATTAGAAGCCTCTGGCGGAATTAATCTATCAAATATTAAAAATATAGCCGAAACAGGCATAGATTATATCTCTGTGGGGGCAATCACCAAATCAGTGCGTGCCATTGATTTAAGTTTATTACTGGATGATGGCGCATGAAACCAAAATTAGTGTTTACAGGTGGAGGAACAGCAGGCCATGTGACACCCAATTTAGCTTTAATCAATGGCTTAGCTGCTGATTTTGATATTGCTTATATCGGCTCAAAAAAAGGTGTTGAGCATCAAATAATTAGCAATCAAAATATTCCATATTATGCCGTACGTTCTGGAAAATTACGGCGTTATTTTAGTTTGAAAAACTTGCGTGATCCGTTTAATTTAATAGCCGGAATATTCCAGGCTGCATTTATTCTAAACAAACTAAAACCTAAATTAGTGTTTTCAAAAGGGGGCTTTGTAGCACTCCCTGTTGTGATTGGTGCGTGGTTAAATCGTATTCCTGTGATAGCGCATGAATCAGATTTAAGTCCAGGCCTTGCAAATAAATTAAGCTTTCCGTTTGTGAGTCAAATTTGTGTCACGTTTGAGGCGGGCAAAAATTACTTTAAAAAACAAGATAAAGTATTAGTAACAGGCACACCGATTCGACCTGAATTATCACAAGGTAGTCGTGAAGCAGGGTTAAAATATTGCGGATTTGATGGCAATAAGCCGTGTTTATTAGTCATGGGCGGGAGCCTTGGCGCAGGTGTTTTAAACCGCTGCGTCAGAGAAGAGCTTGAAGCATTAACCACGCATTTTCATGTGATACATTTATGTGGAAAAAACAAACTAGATAAAAATTTACTAAATCATCCTGATTATTATCAATTAGAATATGCCTCTGATAACTTACCTGATTTATTTGCAGCAAGTGATATTGTTTTATCACGTGCAGGGGCCAATGCGTTATATGAAATTTTGGCACTCGCAAAACCGCATGTCTTAGTGCCTTTGTCGCAGCGATACAGCCGAGGCGATCAAATTGACAATGCAAAATATTTTGAAAAGAAAGGTGTTAGCACTGTATTGGATGATACAAAAAATTTAAGTGCTGAGGCTGTACGAGAGGCATTAGAGGCTGTTTATGCTTCGCGTGAATTGATTACTGAAAAAATCAAAGCGCTTAATATTCAATCGGCAACGCCAAAATTAATTGCGTTAATTTTGGCGTCTTGTCATGAAAAATTAAAAACACCTTCGACCTCGTAAGGTTTTAGCTTGTTGGTATTCCAGCAAGACCTAGAAATACCACAAGGCCATCTCCGCCAGGGTTAACAGCCGGGTTAGGGATAGGTTTCCAATTGTTAACAGCCCACACATTTCCTGCTTGATCAAAAGTAACCTGTGTTAAGCGCATTAAAGGATTATAAGAAGGGTTGCCACCCACGCCATAGAGCGGCGTGCCGTTGTGCAGTAAAACCTCACTACCCGCTGAGGGTACGGTATAACCGGTTGATGGTGAGATTGCGTCTCCTTTGCTTAAGCCTGTGGGGCAGTTGGCTGTGTTGTTACCGCATAGTTTGGTGACTGAAAAATTATCAGAGGTAACAGGAAGCGTTTGAAAATTGGCGACCCAAATATTTTGCTCACTGTCCACTGAAACGCCCCAGGGATTACCCATTCCGCCAATCCCTGTATAACTATTGATAATAGCGCCTGAAGTATCCATTTCATATATCGTTGAATCAGTGAATCCAGCCACCCAAGCATGGCCGGAAGCATCTAGTGAAATCTGTTTAGGTGCTTGACCAACCGGTGTATCTGATAAAGAAACAATGGTCGAGCCGACGAGTTTATATCGGCTAACAATGGCTGAGGTTGAATTACTCACCCAGATAACATCATCCTGACCCGCTACCAGCTCAAAGGGCCCGCTGTTAGCAGGTTCTTGAAAGTAAAATGAGGCGTTTGGGTTAGCGTTAGGGAACACAACCACACGATCATTTCCGGCACTTGCAATCCAAATATTATTATTTGAATCGATGGTTAGTCCTTGGGCTCTGAGTATATTGGAAACATAACCCTTTGGGCCAGATAATGGCACGCCGGTTGCACTAAATTCTGAAACAGAGCCTTCAGTTGGTATGCACGTATCGCAAGAACCCCAACCAAAATTACCTATCCAAACATGGCCACTTTGGTCTATATTGACGCCAAATGCAGCGCCTAATAAACCACCACCAAAAAGGGGCGAGATAGGCGTATTGTTGCTACCATTTGCAGGTTGACCATTGGGTTGAAGTACGATGGCACACTCGGCTGAGTTTGGCGTGCCTTGTATCACATTGTTTGTGATCCAAAGAAAGCCATTGGCATCAAAAGCAATTTTAGCAGGGCCCCCAAAAGGACAGGTCTCACTACCTGTATTATTAAATTTTATCGTTAAAGTCCAAGCATCAGGGCTGCTTTGTAATGTAGGGGTGTAGGTTGATGAAGCAGTTGCTAAAGCATATATGCTAGCAACATTATTGCTTGGATTATGAGCAATGCTTAATGCTGCCTCTAAGGTATTGATTGGTACTTGGCTATCAACGGTTGTTGCTGCAAACAAAGCACTGCAAGCACCTGTCGTATTTTGAACGCATGGAAGCAGTAAGTTAGCAAGTGAGCTCAGCGAACGCATTGAATTTGTTTCATCTGCATTGGGTGAAGTTTGAATCAGCGTTGATAAACTGCCTTTAGCTGAAGCAATTAAATTATTGCTCATATAAGAAGCAATTTTTAAGCCTAAAGCATTTCCATAAATTTGATCGCCATTAAACAATTTCGCCATGGAGTAAGCTGCCGCAATGGTTGTGATTTCATTGATCGTTAGCGTAGAGGAAGTTGGGTTTTCTCCAATAATGGTAACGAGTTTGGTTGTCGTATCTTTTTCTGCAAGCACATAAAAAATTTCATCAGTTGTCGATGCTTCGGCCTCTGTCAGAATAAATTGAAACTTTCCGGCGCTATCTGTGATTGTCGTTGCAATACTTGTGGCAGCGGTTGCGTTAGATTTATAGAGCGTGACAGTGGCATTTGTAATGGTTTGTACGGACGCTGTACCGCCTGACTGAACGGTTCCATTTAAAATCACAGAAGGTAAAGCCTGAACATTTAATGGATAATAAGTGCTTGCGCAAGCAGGCAGGTTGGGGGCACAAATATAAAGATGTGCTTTATTATCCGTATTACCCGCATACACAGCACCAGACACCAAAAGTTCGAGTGTGCAGCTCTCACCGGGTGAAAGCGTAAAGGTTGAAGCACACAAATCGGGATACGTACTATCTACTGTAATTTGCGTTACATTGGGTGGCAAATATTTAACAAAACCATTATTTAATGGTTTTGGAATATTATTAGTTACGGTGTATAAAGCAGTGGTTGTTGCGCCATTGAGTAACTCTGTAGGTAGAGTTGTACCTGACTTTGGAACAATCGAATAGGCGAGCGCGTAAGAGGCCGTATGATAGATTGAAAATAAAAAAAATAAAAAAGTAC
>JASJHH010000058.1:0-2587 GCA_033791145.1 Legionella sp. | reverse complement strand
CTTGAGGCAAAAGCAACACGATTACCAAGTGTTGACTTAAGCATGGGACGTTCATCTTCTTCAAGCATCATTTTTATTTTATCGAGTAATTTGCCGCGTGGGGGAATCCGGTTCAAAAGAACGATAGCATCAGTTTTTTCTTTTTTAGCTTGTTTAAAGGTCGGTGCCGTCGCCCAAACATCCATGGGACTGGGTTGGACAGGAATCACCAACAAATGCGCATAACGAATTGCAATGTTTGCTTCTGTTTGCGCATGTGGTGGAGCATCAACTAAAATGACATCGAAATCTTCTTGCAGACGATCAAGTTCCCCCTTTAATCGCCAGCCACCAACACTCGCTAAAAGCAAACTGTTATCTTCACCTAAACTGCGTTTTCTTTCGGCAAACCAAGAAGTTAAGCTTGCTTGAGGGTCGATATCAACCAGTGCCACATTCTTTTTTTGAGCTGCATAAACCGCTGCAAGTTGAGCAACAACAGTTGTTTTACCTGCACCACCTTTTTGCTGTGCGATGGTAATAATCTTGGCTGGCATTTATGCCTCCTTGAAAAACGAATCCATTACAGTTTTGGTAATTGTTACTTCAGCACAACCGAATAGCAAGTATTTGCTGCATTCCACCAAAGCTTTACATTGGTGTACAATTGCCAAAGACACAGGCGTTTGAAGACCACCAAACAAAAGCGCAACTTTTTCGCGCTGAATAAGCTCTCGCGCGGCAACCAAACCTTTACCTGGATTTGCTTCATCATCTCGACGAAGAAGTTCTAATTTTTTACCAAGCAAACCACCTGCGGCATTAATTTCATTAATCGCAATTGTTAAGCCACGCGTAATCGCTTCACCTGATTTTGCAGACGGGCCAGATAAGCTGGCAATAAGGCCAACTTTCATTGTGTCTGCGGCAAATGCTTGTGGCCCAGAAACAAATGTAGAAACAGCTAATGCAGTCATACCCAAAAGCATTCTGCGGCGAGAAACATTTTTCAACTTACTTAGAAACATCAAATCAATCTCCTGATGCGGATTTAAATTACTAACCCCATCTAAGCAACAGCCGTGCCAAAAATTATAGCGTTGATATTAAAGGATATTTTTCTAAAAATCAGAGTTATGCCTATTTTTTATACAACATGTATACATAAGATGCATAATAAAACGACATTCACATCTAAGTCATTGTTTTAATAAAGTATACATACATATTTAAACTGGTATGAAAAATGCAAAGGATACTAGACCGAAAATAAATCGAACTTGAAAGGCCCATTCATGAGTAAGAACACAAACCAACAAACCGATGAGCAGATCGTAAAATCAGCACAACAGACAATTAAAGCATTTCTTGAAGCGTCCATGAAACCGGACCCTGAAAAAGCTTTTGAATATATGGCAGAAGGCGTCGACATTACATTCACCGGTGGTATAAAATTCTCCCATCCACGCGAAGCATCAGCCTTTAATGCCAAAAGATATAACTGGGTTAAAAAGAAACTTGGAAGTTTTGATGTCTCTATTGAGGACGCCATCGTGACTGTTTACAGCTTTGGAAGCCTGTATGGAGAATGGCCTGACGGTACAGAGTTTGAAAACAATCGTTACATTGATCGCTTTATTATTGAAGACGGTAAAATTGTAAAAATGGATGTCATCAATGACAGTGCAGAACGCATTCTTAAAATGAAAGGCATTGACGCCTAGTTTTTAGGCTGCCCAACGCTTAACTGGGCGGCCTAAACAGCTTCTAGTCATTAATCGATTTCAAATAAGCCAAAGCCATATCTTGTGCAGCCATAATATGTTCATAAAGAACTTCATAACCACGCTGCGCATTTCCAGATTCAACAGCCCGCACAAAATCCTCATGCTCCTTATGTGATTCAATCAAGCGATTTAAGTCGTTAAATTGGACACGACGATAAGGCGCTATGCGTCGTCTAGCTTGCCGGCTCATCTCGGCAAGGATATCATTTTTGGTTCCCATATAAATAAGGTTATGAAACTTCCGATTAAACGATGCGTATTCTTCAGCATCCCCTTTATGCACAACGTCACGCATCTCGTGATGCAAATCAACAAACTCTCTTCTTTCGGGCGCAGAAGCACGTAAAATACACAATCTACCACACATCGCTTCGATTTCAGCAACAGCTTCAAACATCAAAGTGAGTCTCTTGGGCGACATGGTCGCAACACAAACACCTTTATGCGGTATGCGTTCAACCATTTCAGAAGAAATCAACAAATGTAGCGCCTCACGAACAGGCGTTCGTGAACATTTGAATCGATTGGCCAAGACGAGCTCTTCTAGCTGCATTCCGGGTAATAGGCGGCCTTTTACGATATCATCTTCCAAGACACGACAAAGCTGTTGTGCTTTTGTCTCGTCCTTAGCAATCAGTCCGCTCACATTATGATCCGATACATTAATTTATAGCTTGAACTAGAATACTCAATTTTAAGGATAAGCAAAATAAATTACATGGTATCTGGTGAAAAGTGTGGAATCGCATCAATGAGGGTGCGGGTATAATCTTCTTTCGGGTTACTTAATACATCTTGAGTAATACCAGTTTCAACAACAC
>JASJHH010000057.1:0-2899 GCA_033791145.1 Legionella sp. | reverse complement strand
CTTCGTCTGTAAAGTGCTTATCTAAGCGCCGGCCTAATGTTGCGGCTATCTCTTGGCGGTAATGGCTATCACTTTTCTGGAATTCTCGCAAAAGGCTTGACAGCTTACTCACATCTCCCACATTAAAAAGCAGCCCTTGATCCCCGACCACTTCGGGCGCACCCCCACAATTTGAACTAATAATCGGCACTTCTGCTGCCATCGCCTCTAAAAGCACCATACCAAATGGTTCAAAATGCGATGAAAGGACAAACACATCAAATGCTTTAAAGTATTGCCAAGCCTCCGGCACTTCACCTACAAAAACGACACGCTCCTCACACCCCAGCTTCTGCACTTGTCTTTTAAGCTCTTTTTCAAGGCGTCCTCTACCAACAATAGCAAGCTTCACACCGGGTACTTGATCAAATGCTGCTGCGAATGCGGCAATAAGTGTTTTCTGATCTTTATCTGGGTGCAACCGGCCAACGTTTCCCACGACAAAATCTGATTCTTCAAGACCAAACTTTTGTCGCGACTCTTTGCGTGAAACCTGGCCTTTTTGTATCTTTTCTAAATTAATTCGGTTGTACACAGTCTGAATTTTTTCTTGAGGAAATTTTGACAATGCTCGACGCGCATCATCTCGAATTGCATTGGAAACCCCTACCAGAGTTAGACGGCTGGCATGCCTCATAACATAATACTTGCGCAATAACCGATCATAGACTCCATACGCATGCCCAACGCCAATCACATTGATCTCCGAAATATGGGTTGCGATATAAATGGATTTGTAACGATGTGCAATTGCAAACGCAAACTGATATTCCTTATACAAATGTTGTACTGCTTTAATTTGCGGCCTCTTCAGGCCTTTAAGATCCTTAGACTTATACCCCAAAAAAAGAACTTTTCCGCCCACTAAGGCTTCGATGGCCGGACTCTTCTCACCGGTCAAGAAAACGGTTAAAACCTTATAAGGTGTCTCGTTAAACAATGCTACCCATTGACGAGCCACATCATCAAATGGCGCGCCAGATCCGTGGCAAAGCTGTAAAACCCACCGCTCTTTATTACTCATACATTCAACTTAACCAACTAATAGACTCTTCGCATGACAAGCATTCATGGCTAGAGCCCATTACAAAAATATTTACATCAAAGGCAGACTGTCACTTAAACCACTCTTTAAGATGATCCTAATAGGGGAAAATTGACCGGAGCCTATAATCAAACTTATTGTTACCACCATACCGCTTAAGTATATTTATTTTCCGAGACACAGCTCATAATCCAATAAATTTACTTGGATTCTTTGTCGCAATAATGTCAATACACTTATCAGGCTTAAAGTTTTCATCAATCACTTCATATCCACCCTCACCATTAACGAGATAAATGAAACCAAACTCTTTAAGAACATCAAATATCTCCCTTAACGTATATCCATATTTATCAAAATGTTCACTCCATGCCTCAAAGAAAATTGTTTCAGTTTTCCTCAAGGTTTCATCAGCACCATTCATCACAAACTTCTCATAACCCTCAACATCAATTTTCAATAAATGGATTGTGTCATGACGAATTTTCAGGTTGTCTAGCTTATCCATTAGAACAACGATACCACCATCATCTGACACTCTATTCAAATCATCTTTTCTTTCATCAGAGAAGGTTACATTTCCTTTTTTTTCACCTAAGGCCACATTAAACATTGTTATATTTTCATATTTATTTAACGCAACATTTCTTTCAAGATAACCGAAGGTTTTAGGGTGAGCCTCTACAGAATAAACATGTCCTCTCTGGCCCACAATCTGAGCAGACAACAACGTGTAATAGCCAATATTTGCACCCACGTCTATCACCACCCCCTCCGGCCGAAGACTATCGAAGAAGAGCTTATCGACAAGATCATACACACCCCTTTTTTCAAAAGAATCCTGCCATAATCTTTTAGATATTTTAGTCGGGAAATAGCGCAACTTAAAATCATGCTTTTTAATTACAAAAAAAGCGCACAGCTTGGTTTTGTACAGAATTTTTGACACTTCTCTAAGTAGGCTCATTCATTCTCTCAGCACTGACAGCCACAATGACTTTTTATACACACGAGCCCCTATTCGGAACTAGAAGAATATTCCTATACACCCTGCTCGCATCAAAATGGTAGAGGCAGGCTTTTTTTGGCATAAATAGTTTTGAAAACTTACGACGAGCCTTCGCTAAAGGTTTTCCTTCCCAATACTCATAATCACAGTTGTTTCCAAGAACATGGATATTGTATTCCTTGCGCAATTCGTCCAACAGGCCGTCATCATTGAACACAGCAGTCGACCCCACATCATCCCACTCCATCAGTATAGTCGGCCTATATTTTTTAATTGTCTCCATCAATCCCTTTAGGACATATTTTTCATGTCCTTCCACATCTATTTTTATAAAATCAAGTTTATCTATTTTTTCTTTTCCAAAAAAATCATCACCAACGATCTTGACAATGTCGACACTAAGATCAACGCCATCTCTATTAAATATAGACGAAGCCCCAATATTATTTTCACACAAATATATTTTATCCATACCCTCTTTATCTGAAAGAGCCCTATTAACCACCCAAACATTTTTTATCTGATTCGCTTCTATATTTTCAGTAAGGACTTTGAAAATTATGCCTACCGGCTCAAACGAAAATAATTTTTTAGCATATGTTGAAAAATCAAGCGTGTGATTTCCAATATTTGCACCTATATCTGCAATAACAGGCTCTTTTATATCTTTCAGATAATGTCTTACAAACTCCAAGGTGGTTTTTTCGTACAGCCCAATTTTCTTTATCTTCTTCGTAATATAATCGCCCTTAAATCCTTTGATTTTGTGACCATTTATAGTGACCGCCTCTTCAAGCTCTATACCC
>JASJHH010000056.1:0-11624 GCA_033791145.1 Legionella sp. | reverse complement strand
TTACGCCGGCATCACTTGCAATGGATGTAAAATTCAATGTAGTACCGCTTGTTAATGCAGATAATTGTAAAAAACGACTAAATGCCGGTAGATTTTTCACCAAAGCTTCCGCTTTAATTTCTTCTTCTAAATACGTATGTACATAAGCATCCAAGTCTTCTTCCGGCTCATCACTCAATACCACCATGGGTAAACCGCCATATTGCAAATAACGCGGTAAGTTAAAATGTCTCAACTCATGATAAGTTAATGGGAACAATTCTGCCTGACGTGCACGACCAGCCAATAAATTTACCCCTTGGCATTTTAATTTTCGCGCGCTACTACCGGTTAATAAAAACCGTATTTTTTTATTTTCTATCAATCGATGCACTTCATTTAATAATTCAGGGACACGCTGTATTTCATCAATAACAACATATGCTTTTTCATTAAGATCTATCATAGATTCAATTTGACTTGGGTTTGCCATAAGTCTCATATAAGTTTCTGAATGCAGCAAATCAATGACAAATGCCTGAGAGCCTAAGTTATGCTTAATCAGCGAGGATTTTCCAGTCGCTCGAGGCCCAAATAAAAAATGAGACTTTTTATCTATCAGATGTTTCAAATTAAGTGTTCTAGCAATAAACATTGGGATAACCTAAAATCTAAAGTTATACTTTATATTTTAGCATAAAATCTAAAGTATGGGTTTATCATTCTATGGAGATTTTTTGTAATACGACCCGAGTCGCTTTCAATAGGCAGATGGGGTCTAATTGAAGCGCACAGCTGAGTATGCGTTCATATCTTTACCGTTTGATTTGATTGGACAACTGCATCGACCAATTAGGACCAATTAGGACAAATTAGGACAAATTTCAAATTCTCATAATCCCAAATTATCACGCTTAAATACCCTGTCTGCACGATAACTTGAACGCACCATAGGGCCTGAGGCGACTTCGAAAAAGCCTTTCTGAAGACCAATTTCTCTGAATTTTTCAAAGGCTTCTGGGGTAACATAACGTGCAACCGGCAGGTGATTTTTAGTCGGCTGTAAATATTGCCCCAACGTTAAAATATCTATTTTATGAGCAATTAAATCATCCATGGTTTCAATGATTTCTTCGTCTGTTTCACCTAAACCAAGCATCAAGCTTGTTTTAGTATACATATCCGGGCGATATTGCTTGGCATGCAATAACACATCGAGTGTTTGCTGATAGCCTGCGCGATTATCGCGTACAGGGTGTGTCAAGCGCCGAACGGTTTCGATGTTTTGCGCAAACACATCCACGCCACTGTCTAATAATACTTCTATGTCTTGATGCTTGCCTTGAAAATCAGGGGTGAGTGCCTCAACTTTTGTTTTGGGTGATGTTTGCTTAATGGCCTGAATAGCCTCGGCATAATGCTGCGCACCCCCATCAGGTAAATCATCACGGTTTACAGAAGTTAGTACGATATAATCTAAATTCATGAGTGCAACCGTACGGGCTGTTTTTAAAGGCTCGTCTTTATCAAGCTTGCCTTTTGGGTTACCTGTATCAACAGAACAAAACCGACAAGCACGTGTGCATACAGCGCCCATAAGCATAATCGTTGCTGTACCATGTGACCAGCACTCCGCTATATTAGGACACTTTGCTTCTTCACACACGGTCGCCAAGCGATGCTTGTGTACTTCTTCTTTTACAGCAGCATACGCAGGGGTTGTGGTGTTGCGCACGCGAAGCCACTTAGGCTTTGGCAAGCGCGTGTGTTCTGCTTGTTGTATTTTAACGCCATCTTTAATGGCCGTAACACCTAAATCAGTTTGATATTTTTGGCCGCTTTTAATATTCTCTATTGGTTCCACTGGCTCAACTGAGATAGGTATTTTTTTAAGTTTTGAATCAAGCATTTAGCCTTCGACCTCTTTCATAAATTTCGGGGCATAACGATGTAATGCCCATTGTAATATCCATACTTCAATCAATGCTAAATAAGCAGAAACCATCACATCACTGATATAGTGCTGAAGTAATATCACACGCGACGACATCACTAAAAACCCTGTACATAAAAATAGCCAGCGATATCGCGGCCAAACCACACACGAGCCAAACATGCATCCCATTAATGTTGCAGTATGCCCCGATGGGAACGACCAAAAAGGCCGTGAAAATTCAAGCCATTGAAAGCCATAAATCCCATTATCAAATAATAATTCAGGCCGTGCACGGCCAAATAATATTTTTAATCCTAAAACAATAATACTTGGTATTAAAACAGATAACGCTAAGAACCATGCCCGCATCTCCCATTGCCGCCAGTGCAACACATAGCGACAGCCAATAATTGCCCCTAAAAGCATACCTATCAAAGGCCTAGCCTCTCCAAGCGCTGTTACAGATTCTGATAACGGTTGCATATAGCCAAGTTCAATGCGATGAAAAAAAAGTGCGACACATGCATCTACATATAAAAACAAACCCACCATCAAAAGCGCATAACTAACAACCACCCAGGGCTTGGTCATGTTTTTAAAAAACTTATCAAACGGTGTCATACACATCCTCTTTTGTATATCCATCGGCTATTGCAAAGTCTAATACGGCAACCAAGGTGTTATCAACAAAAATTAATGGAATTGTATCACGCAACCACGGCGGTACACCTAGCGTTTGAAAGATATATTTTAGACTTCTTGTATGCCCTCGCCAGCGCATACGCTCCCCGCCTTGGCGAAATCGTTTTGTATTAGATGCTTTACAAACAAGCTCTGTTTCACGCACAAGATATAATACATCTTGATAACGCCGTATTGCGATATGATGAAAACGCACACAAGGGGTCGCATCCTGGCGCGCAAAAATCACCTCTGTGATTAATGCATGTAACACGCCTGTTGTAGGTAATTTTATATTGTGTTGCTTAAGCCAAGTCCGAAGCACTTGTGCTAATCGCTGACGGGGTAAATCATATAATGCATGCAATTCTAATTTTAATGGCTTTAAAGCAAGTTCAGGGCAATCTAAATACGCTAAATCATCTAAATTTTTTGTGGCTGCTTGTGCATGTGTGGCGCACGTATTTAAAGCACTCAGTGCGTCTGGCCAACGCGTTTTAAGCCTTGGTAAAATCTCATGCCTTAGATAATTTCTGGAAAAATGCGTATCTTGATTACTTTCATCTTCAATCCAAGTTAACGCATGCTGCTTGGCATAAGCATTCAAATCTTCTCGCGTTAGGTGCAAGAGTGGCCGGATTAAATCACCCTCACCAAATGGTTGGGTTTGTGGCATCGCAGCCAAGCCATCAATGCCCGTACCACGGAGTAAATTTAATAATAAAGTCTCGGCCTGATCGTTTTTGTGATGTGCAAGCAATAAACAATCAGACGGATGAATTAAAGCATCAAATACGGCACGCCGTGCATCTCGCGCTGTCGCTTCAAGATTAGCGGTTTTATTGAATTGAATTGATTTTAATGTGAATTGAATATGATATTGCGCACAAAACGCTTTGCAATGCGTATGCCATGCATCTGCATGTTGACTTAAACCATGGTGAATATGCACAGCATGAAGTTTATCTCGTAATTGATTATTTGAGGCTAAGAGATGCAATAACACCGTAGAATCAAGTCCACCGCTCAAGCCAACCCATAAACGACGCGAAGATAAAAGTCGTTTATGGATGGCTGAGTCTAATCCCCACACGCCCCAACCGCCATTAATTTTTGATATCGTTCATCTAATAATGCATCTAAAGATAAAGTCCGCAATGTGGCTAACTCATCTTCTAATACTTTTTTCAAATCAACCATCACCGTATCTGGGTCGCGATGCGCGCCACCTAAAGGTTCTTCTATGAGGCGGTCAACTAATTGATTTTTAAAAACAGTCTCTGCTGCTACGCCCATTGCGCGAGCTGCTTCATCTGCACGAGCCGCATCTTTCCATAAAATAGATGCACAGCCCTCAGGTGAAATAACAGAATAAATTGAATATTGCAGCATAATCACACGATCACCAACCCCAATGGCTAAAGCGCCCCCTGAACCTGCCTCGCCTGTCACCACACAAATAATAGGCGTTTTAAGCGCTGACATTTCAAATAAATTACGTGCGATTGCTTCTGATTGATTTCGTTCTTCTGCTTCAATACCAGGGTAGGCCCCTGCTGTATCAATAAATGTCATGATAGGAAAATTAAATTTTTCGGCCATTTGCATTAAACGCAGTGCACGGCGATATTCTTCAGGACGCGCCATGCCAAAATTACGTCGTATTTTTTCTTTGGTTCGCTTTCCTTTTTGATGCCCAATCACCACCACAGGCTCACCATTAAACCGTGCAAGCCCTGCAATAATGGCAGGCGCTATAGATTCATGTCTGTCGCCATGTAATTCTTGAAAATCGGTAAACAAACCGTCTAGATATTCACTCATTTGTGGGCGACAAGGATGCCTTGCAATCTGAACCACTTGCCAAGGCTCAAGTTTTGAAAAAATTTGCTTGGTTAACTCTCGACTTTTGGTTTCTAATCGCGTGATTTCTTCGCTTAAATTTAAAGCGCTATCATCACTCACCATTCTAAGTGCTTGAATTTTTTGATTTAATTCTTCTATCGGCTGCTCAAAATCTAAGAATTTTCCGCTCATAATACTCTCATTTGGTCAGTACGCCGACGTGCGCTATACTCAGCGCCGTCCGTCATAAACATAATATTCTTATTATTATACCATAAGACCGTAATCATGATGAAAAAACCGTTTAAACCACTAAATATTAAAACATGCGAGCTAAATACAGCACGCATTGATATCTATTGCTTTAGACTCGATGTCGCCCTACCAGAGTCTGGCATGAAGTTATTAAGTCATGAAGAACAAAAGCGCGCTGACCGATTTCACTTTAAACATCACCAGCATTATTTTAGACGTGCTCGCGTCACTTTACGCCAAATTCTCGCAAATTATTTAAATAAAAAACCTGAAAACCTTATTTTTTCCTACGGCAAACATGGAAAGCCTTATCTTTCAGAGCATCCAAATCTTGAATTTAATCTTAGCCACTCAAATACCCATGCACTCCTTGCTGTAGGTCAAACACACCCGCTTGGCATCGATATTGAACGTTTTTCAGCGCGGCCTTATATTGGCATTGGGCAACATGTGTTTTCAGATAAAGAAAATGCAGAACTTAAAGCCTTACCTCATGCATTAAAACCATTGATGTTTTTTAATGTTTGGGCACAAAAAGAAGCCTTTATTAAACTACTCGGACTTGGGCTCTCCTACCCTACAACACAACTCACTGTGCCAGGCTTGTCTCAATCAGCGCATCAATTTTTAGACCCTATTTATAAAAATAACTGGACACTGTTGCCATTCATGCCCAAAATTGGTTACGCGGCAGCACTGTGCTGTCACCCAAGTATTCAAGACATATATTATTCAAGCTATTAAATTATGCCAATTCAACAACAACTTTTAAACATACTTGCAGATGGTACCTGCCACAATGGACAGCACCTCGCAAATCAATTAGGTGTTTCACGCACAGCTATCTGGAAACATATTGAAAAACTAGAAAAACTTGGTCTTACGATTAAGCGCATCCCCAAAAAAGGATATTGCCTTGAACATGCGTTTATTCCACTCTCTAAAACAAAAATTCAAAAAGCACTCAATCAAAAACTCAATCAACCAATTGATTTATATCTTTTTGCCTCTATTAACTCAACCAATCGCTTTCTAAAAACAGAACCCGCAAACGAAAAAATAAGATGCTGCTTAGCCGAAACACAAACGGCCGGGCGCGGACGCTTTGGAAGAGATTGGCACTCACCATTTGGAGAGAATATTTATTGTTCAGTTGCTTTATGTATAGAGAGCGATCCGTCTCGTTTATCAGGCTTGAGCCTTGTGGTAAGCCTTGTTATGCATGCCGTGCTCCAAAAATACACAGAAGAACCTATTGCAATAAAATGGCCCAACGACTTGCTATGGAACCACAAAAAACTTGCCGGAACACTTATCGAAATGACAGCTGAAGGCAACCACAGTACAGATGTAATTATTGGTATGGGACTTAATATCAATGCCACAAAAAAAACTTGGGGCTCTCTTAAAGAGATCACAGAACAAGCTTTTGATAGAAATCAATTAATTATTGAACTCATCGTAACACTCCATCAACAACTGCATATTTTAGAGCAAGAAGGATTTTCGGCTTTTCAGGCTGCATGGAACGAACTTGATTATCTTAAAAATCAACCCATTACTTTGTCACAACCCAATGGTTCATTCACAGGTATAGGGCGCGGTGTTAATCACAACGGATATTTATTACTGGAGGATAAAATGGGTGTAACACATGCTTATTCTTCGGGAAATACGACCTTGGCCCAGGAAAAAACCTAAACCAAGCTCATATACAAGACGAATTAAACGTCTTCGCTTTCGTTTCCAATATCAGCTGGTGGTGGTGTTCCACCCTCTTTTTCTTGTTGGATTCTCAAATAAATTTCTTCGCGGTGAACCGAAACGTCTTTAGGCGCATTAATGCCTAAACGTACTTGGTTTCCTTTCACCCCTAAAACCGTGATGTTAACATCGTCGCCGATGATCAATGTTTCACCGATTCGTCGTGTCAAAATTAACATATTAATGTTCTCCCTAATCCTAAAGACAGCTAAAAAGCAAGCAAGTCTTAATCAAAACAAATATCGCCGCCTATTATAACAGAAAGATACTTAACAAAATCTTAAGAAAGACGACTTATTTAAAATAAACAGTCACTTCTGTACACTTGGCAGACTCAGGTAGCCACGGGCGCGCATGACGAAAACAAAGTACCGTTGATTCAGGGCACGCCGTATTTTCTTTTTGTTCAAAATAAAACACATGCTCACCAGATGCTCCCATCAATCTTGAAGTTGGAGCAATATATTCATTCTTCACCACATTAAAATGCGTTTTATCATATGATTGGAGTGTCCACTGAAATCCGGTGGTCGGATTCGCGGAAAGTTTCACATCAAAAAAAGCACAAGTAGCACTTCTAACCACTTGTACTTTTTTTGAAGCTAAAGCCATATTAGTTGATACACATACAAATAAAATCAACCCAACAACAAAAAAATGTTTTCTCATTTATTTTTTAACGGCTGCTTTTTTTGCTTTTGGTTTGGGCTTATCTTCAGGACAACACATGTCATGATGCGCTTGATGAGGGCCACAACATGGGCATTTTCGACGACAAAACATAGCGCCTACAATAAACATCCCTAAAATACCTAAGCCATTCATTGTAATCAGGGTTAAAATAGTCGCAATAATAATAAAACCAACGCCCAGCACACAAGCAAAACCTGACCAGCATTCTGCTGTCATTCCACATTTTTTAGCATTCTTCATCTGACTCTCCTAGGTAGCAAAGCTAAATTTACACTAGTAATAATAGCGCAACCTGAGAGAATAGCAATCAATCTTTATTGCTTTGATTTAAATTTAATTTTTTCTCATAAATTTGATTGATAATCTTACTATCAATCTTTAAAAAATATAAAAATTTAATCCATTGATTTAATAAAAAATGTTTATATACCCCCCTATCTAAAAAACGAATTGCAGAAGTGATTACAAGCTCTGGTAATAGAACTGGTTTACATTGATCCCGTAAAGCCATTGAAAGTGCAGTATCTTCAAAAACAGCCAAATCAGGCATAGGCTTTAACGATAAACTCGCTTTGTTAATTAATATGCAGTGATCTAAGTACACAATCCTTTTTTTCTTAACGCGTACATGATTAGAGTACCAAGAAATAAACTTTAAAAAAAAGTGTGCATGATCAAATTGATGCGTAAATCCTGCCCATTTAAAACCTTCAGACTGCTGCTTTATCAAGGCAATCCCTTGGCTCGAAATAATAGAGCGAGGATGCTGTAATAAAATTAAATCCTGATTTGCATGTTTAATACCAAAGTTTAACCGCGCAGCACGCGTTGATGCAGGCAATACATAAACACACACTTGTTCTGCTTTTATCAACTCAACCGTCCCATCGGTCGAACCTCCATCGATACAAATCACCTCAAAAAAATCATCTGATATGAATTGATATAAGATTTTAGATAAAAAAGTATTTCTTATCTCATTAAATACAGAAATAATCACTGTTATCATACGATATACTAGCCTTATATTTAGTTATTTTTATCATGATCAAAAAATAGCTCTGCAAACTATCACATTTATTGCTACGCTTTAAACTACAAATAGATTATTTCTAAAACAAGAGAGCCCATCATGTTAAAACTATTTTTAACAAGTCTTAGTTTTTTATGTATCAGTGCTTCGATCCCTTGTTTTTCAGACACACCTAAAGCACCTGAACACAACAAACCTCTTACACGTGAAATCGCTATTACACTCGATGATTTACCTTTTGTAGGCTCCGCCAATTATAAAGCATCTGCACTCAAGCGCGAGCACGACCGTTTTTTTCGAATTTTAGATGCCTTAGTTGAAAATCATGTCCCTGCGACAGGCTTTGTGATTGCAGGCTCGATTGAACGCGGACAATGGAAACTTTTAGAAGCTTTTCATGATGCAGGACTGACCATCGGAAACCACACATTCTCACATGCAAACCTAAATAGTATGTCTAGCAGCAAATATATTGAAAACGTTGAACATGCCGATAAAGTCTTAAATTCACTGATGTCTCATCCCAGGTATTTTAGATATCCTTATCTTGCAGAAGGGCGTGGTGCAAAAAAAGCTGAAGTACAGCAATATCTCGCCAATCATGACTATATCATTGCGCCTGTTACGATTGATACTAAAGACTTTCGGTTCAATAGCCAACTGTATCGCGTACCTTATCGCGCAAGACCTAATTATTTACCTAAACTCAAAAGACAATATTTAAGCTATATTTGGAAACAAACACTACGCGCTGAAAAAAGAGCCAACGGCAAACCGGTTAAACAGATTATTTTACTCCACGCAAACCTACTCAACAGCCATTTCTTAGGCGATATTATCAAAATGTACCGAGACCATGGCTACACCTTTATTACGCTCCAGGAGGCGTTAGACAACCCAGCTAAGCCTATTCCACTCGGACAAGCCAGTATAAAACAATCCGCTCAACCTAAAACTTAGCGATTAAGTTGCGCTGAGCACGCTATTTGCAGATAATAGCGTGCTTTATCTTCTTGAATTAATATAACTATGTCCAAACAAATTACTTGCCAAAAATTAAACGAAACACTCGATGCACTCGATGCCCCTCCTTTTCCTGGGCCACTCGGTGAAAAAATTTATCAAAACATTTCACAAAAAGCTTGGAATGCCTGGCTCAAGCACCAAACCATGCTCATCAATGAATATCGACTCGCATTAATTGATCCAAAAGCACGTGCTTTTCTTCAAGAAGAAATGGAAAAATACTTTTTTGGTGAAGGTTCAGCCCCTCCATCTGGATTTTTAGCAGAAAAAAATTAATTTTTTCTTAATTTTACATAATTTTACTTGACTCTAAATGCAAGTCAGCGTTTAATACCCTCCTGTGTGGCCAGGTAGCTCAGTCGGTAGAGCAAAGGACTGAAAATCCTTGTGTCCCTGGTTCGATTCCAGGTCTGGCCACCATATATATCTATCACTTACCTCACTTTTTAAAATCCCTGAAAAACCCCTTGCGGGACTTTTGCGGGACCTACTAAAATATTCAAAGCTATAAAGCAATCAACTTCAAACTTCGAGTATCTCTTTTCACGACCTTACTGTTTGATTGTCGCAATAAAGTCAGTACAACCCCACTTTGTTTTTTTGCACTGAGCTGGTCGCCTATCCCAAGCATAGTATTGGTCACACCTTTAGACGGAAAGTTGGAGTGATTTAAGCGTTTTTCTTAAAATTAACATAAAAATAATTTGGAACGATAACGTCCTAATCCGTGTGAAATGCTCAGGTTGTTCTCTATGATTGCTTATAAATACTTGATCCGCAATCTTCATTCTAACTTGCTGGATCATTTTTGTTATCCGTTTCATTCCATCATCCTTGTTTCTTTATAAAAAATGATGGAACTTAATTTTTATTCTTATAAAAATCAATAGGATGCGCTTAACTTAATGGCAGTGGGGGCCGGGGGAAGGTGCCCGCAGGGCGGATGGGGGTTGATCAACATGTTTTTAGGTGAATAACCTAAAACAGCCTCTTCCTTGAATTCTTTTGTATAAGTTTTCTTTACTCGCCTTGTTGTCATATGGGCACCTTGATAAGTTAAGTTATTATCCTTTACCAATGTGTGCGGTTCAATTAAACCAGATCAGTCCGAAGATGTCGACTTTAAAATTCAACTCAAAAAAACTGATGTGAATTTAAACAAAACACAACTATTGAAAGAGTTAAAGAAATTCAGATCCCAGATTAAATCAAATTTATCACTCCCTGGCCTGATTACTGGTGAGCCCGTGGTTCGCAACGAAGGACGATATTCACGGATTGAACTGAATTATTCTTCTTTTTTTTCTGCCGGGACAGCTCTCAGACCACATATTTTATTGGAGTTTACTTTATCAAATATTCGTCTTGCAGTTGATAGTTTATCAATCAGAACGATAATAGAAGATCATTTAAAAAACGTAAATTTATTTGCATCCTCTTCAACCCTATGTGTCTCGGTAAATGAAACAGCTATTGAAAAATGGGTTGCCTTAACCCGACGGATTATAGCAATCGATCGCGCATACCATGCTGATGATAAAACCCTTATACGGCATATCTATGATCTAAACGCTATCAAGTGTGCTGATAAAATTCACGCTAATTTTTTTATCTTGGCTAAAGCGATTGTTAGTAACGATTCCAGGCAATTCAAAAAACAGCACCCTGAATATGCGTCCAATCCAGAAGCTGAGATCAGGCAATCGCTCTCATTACTAAAAAACAAACCTATCTGGAAAGAACGCTATCAGGAATTCATTGATACAATGGTATATGACAAAGCTACAACACTTGAATATGAAAATGTATTAGCTGGCATTGAGCACCTCAGCGAGATTGCCATTAACTCCCTGAATACTGAAGGTTGAGCCATACGGATGTGCGCAAAAACGCCTTGCGTGATATTTGCGTATTTGGATACAACTTAGTACGCCATAATCCGCAAATAACAGTGTTTTCCAGCGGCAGTTTATTATTTTTAAAATCCCAGCTCCCCCTTTCAAGCATCTCTTTTCAGCATGAAAACCTACGGGGTTATTTAGTCCACTCAAGTAATGTTGGCATCAATGGCGACTCAACTCCGGTTTCATAATGCCACAACTGTGATCTTGATAATGACACCCCTATATTTGATTCAAGAATAACCGGTCCTTGATCGGATAATATAACATCCCAACCCAGGAGGGGTACATCCGGAAAAAGCGTCGAACCATCTAAAACCATTTGTACAGCTTGCTTGAACTCTGGCACAAATCGTCCTAACAATGGCGCTCCATTCCATGGAACACAACTAAATTTTTCATCCGTACTATTAACAAATACTCCATCAAGCAATACGCCACTTTCTGGATCAATAGGTGCCATTAAGACGTTATTAACATTACTTTCAGCGTCTTTCCCAAATGGCTGCAC
>JASJHH010000055.1:0-12716 GCA_033791145.1 Legionella sp. | reverse complement strand
GCAAACTTCGAGCACAATTTACAGCCAACAGCAGTCTACCTGAAGATGCATTAATTGAGCGCGCAAAAATAGAAGCAGCAAGCTTTCTTACAGGAAAAACCTTAAAAAAATCAATTATTGTGGCCCATCGAAAACTGATTAATTTGGTTGTCAGCGCGTGAATCATTTAAAAAATATAATTTTATTATTTTTAATTACCACTTTAATCACAAACTGTGGCTTTCAATTAAGAGGCCATGAAACCTCTCCTGATTGGCTCAAAAAAGGCGTTGCTATTGTTGTTGAAGAAAAAGCACATAATTGGAAGCCGTTGCTGCATGACCCACTCGAAGCAAGTCATATTCGTGTTATAGACGATCCTAAAAAAGCGCCTTACTGGCTGATCATCAAAAGAGAAGCACTTCAGCGCGATCTTGTCAGTGTGAGTTCGAGCACAACCCCAAGACAATATCAGCTCACTTATACGGTTTGGTTTTCACTTCAAACAGCCAAAGGTCACGTCATTTTAGAGCCCACCTCTGTTTTTGTGACCCGACCTTTAACCATAAATAACGAACGTGTGCTAGGCTCAAGGAATGAAGGGGAAAAATTAAAAGCCGAAATGAAACGTGATGCGGCATTTAAAATCATTGAGTTTCTTTATCAACAAGAGTCATCCCCACCGCATCTTAAGGGAGTTAAATCATGAACCGATGGATAATTAGCCTACTTTCTTTTTGCTTAAGCCTACCTGCTTTTGCTATTGCCATTGATATTCCAGCAGGCCAAGTTCAATGTATGGCCGTGGATAAAAAAGAGCGTAATTATGCTGCTTTCGGAAAATCATTTCGTACTGCTCGTCATGCTGCAAAAATCGAATGTAAGCACCGTTCTGAGCATCCTAGAACATGCAAAACAGCACAATCCTACTGCGAAAGAGGCCCTATCACAACCATCGATAATCGCTGTGTCGTAAGTGACGAGTCCGGTAGAACCTGGAACACAACCGGCCGAAATGCCTGTCGCTCAGCAAAATATATGTGTCAGCAGTATCAATATTTACATGGCAGCACCCGAAGTGTTTGTACTATAAAACACCACATGCGAAATTATGATCGTCATATCAAAGATAAAGACAAAGATGATACTGTTTTAGAAAAAGTCATAAATGTAATTGATGATGCAATTGATGGGAATGATTAAATACCCTGATGCTGCATTTGATGCACACTTAAAAAATAATAGCTTTGCTTCTATTTATATTTTAACAGGACAAGATAGCTTTTTATTAAACAATGCAGCTTTAGCCATCAAAAAAGCATGGCGTGATACACAAAATACAGACAACACCGAAACAGAAGAAAAACGCATGAGCCTTGAGCATGCCAACGACTGGCATGATTTAGTTCAAGAAACCCAATCGCTCTCACTATTTTATAATCAGCTTATTATTGATGCGACTTGGAATAAAAAAACGTTTGATGCCAAAAGCAAAGCCGTATTAAAGCACTATATTCAAAACCCAAGCACCGATACTTTATGTATTCTACGCGCGCCACTGATTACGGCAAAGCAATACAGTGATTTTAATAACAATCCCAGTGTCATATTAATTACGATTCAATCACTCAATGCAGGCGCTCAAATACACTGGATAAAACAACAACTCAATAAGCAGCAGTTTACTTATACAGATGATATTCCAAAGCATATCCAAGCCTATACCCAAGGTAATTTACATGCCTCAAACCAAGTGATTGAACGCCTAGCGCTCACCCATGAACCAAATACCAAGCTAACGCTTGAAGCCGTTCAAGCGCAATGCGTAGACGAACGTCAGTATAAGCTTTATGAAATATCAGGCGCCTGCCTTGATGGCAATCCTAAAAAAGCACTCGATTTAACCAAGCGCGCACGTCTCGATCACGTCGAGCCAATCTTAATTCTTTGGTTTATTGCACAAGAATTAAGAATTCTTGAAAAACTTGCCGCAGGGTTATCTTATCAGGCCTTAAATATTTATAGTTTTAGGGCGCAGCAATATCAACGCGCAAGTAAGCGCTTATCTCGCGATAAAATTTATCAGCTGATTCAACAAAGCCAAGTCCTCGATACACAGATTAAATCCAGCAACGCACAGCAAAACTGGCGCTTAACCGAGCAACTTATTTTGGATTTTTCGGTATAAGAATGAAAAAAATTTGGAGTCAGGGCCGAATGGCGCTTACTTAAGAAATAAGCCCGTCGCTGCGAGCCGCAGGCGTGGCAGTCCAGGGTCTTAAATATCAAGATAAAAACCACTAGATTGCCGCACCACTCATTGTACTCGGGTTCGCAACGACGGGGTATAAAGTTAGCTCATATTAGCAAGTGGGCGTAGTTTTTTTCCCGTTACCAGAACATTTACATTTGTGTTTCCCCTGATTACTACACTTAATATACCTTAAATAATTAGTAGTACTAGCTTCATTACATGCTAAATAGATATAATCATTCGTAGCACCCTTACCATCAAAGGATAGCTCACCACCAGCAGCTATACTTCCGGAGGAGCTTGTATTAGGACAAGCACTAGAATAGTACATTTTAAAATTACCACTATTAATTATCTTTGTTTTATCATGGCTCCAGCTGTTCGTTACGCTGAAGAGAAGCGTAATAATAACAACGTAGCTTAACTTGCTAGTTTTCATTCATCATTCTCCTTAATTTAATGTGGCAAAAACTTACCTTTTCGCTTCACCTTTAATTTAGCTTTTTTGCCATCCTGCAGTGCATCAAGCACGGTACGCATCGCAGATAAAAACTCTTCTGCCAAGGTCATGCTCATATTTTCTTTGACGACAATCCGTAAGGTCTCAATTTTTTCTGCATTTTCAGGTAAATTATATGCTGGCACAATCCAACCATGCACGCGTAAATTTTCTGAAATTTCGTAAACACTATAAGGCAAATTTTCTTTTAACCGCACACTCACAACAGGCTCCATGCGTCGTGTGCCAAGCAAAACAAACGCATCTGTTTTAAGTAAGCCTGCAACGATTACATCAGCCACTTTCATCATGTTACCTACAATTTTTTGATAGCCTGATTTACCCAAACGAAGAAAATTATAGTACTGCGCAACGACCATGGCACTGCCACGTGAAAAATTAAGTGTATAGGTTGGCATGTTCCCACCCAAATAATTCACATTAAACACTAAATCTTCTGGGACCACTGCTTCATCTTTAAACAACAACCAGCCAATGCCTGGATAGACTAAACCATATTTATGCCCTGAAATATTGACTGATTGGACTTGTTCAAGCCGAAAATCCCACTTAATACCATCATCATAAAACATTGAGATAAAGCCACCACTTGCAGCATCCACGTGAATTGGGATATCAAAGCCTTTCTCTTGTTTTACTTTTAACAATAATGCATTAATTTCTTCAATTTTGTCATATTCACCGGTAAACGTTGTCCCTAAAATCGTCGCAACACAAATGGTGTTTTCATCAATCAGAGGCTTTACTTGCTCTGCAGTAATAATATATTGGTTAGGTTTAATTGGAATAACTCTCGGCTCAACATCAAAATAACGTGCAAATTTATCCCAACAAATTTGTACGTTTGAACCCATAATAATATTAGGCTTTGTTGCGTCTAAACCTGCGGCTTTTCGCTTGTTTCGCCAATTAAATTTATGCGCAAGCCCTGCAAGCATAATCGCTTCTGATGAGCCTACTGTTGCTGTTCCGACATAATTATTTTTTTCTGGTGTATGCAGTAAATCTGCAAGCATATGCACGCAGCGTTCTTGAATTTTTTGAACTTCAGGATATTCATCATGATCAATAAAATTTTTATTGATGCATTGCATGATTAAATCATCAGCTTCTGGCTCCATCCAAGTGGTTACAAAGCTTGCCAAATTTAATAAAGGCATCCCTTCAAGTTTTAATTCATCCTGAATAAATTGTTTTACAATCGGAGCAGGAATGCCTTCTTGATTAAACTCAGTCAAAGTAAAGTCATTCAAATCATACCGACTGGCATAAGTTGAAATGGCATCCGATCCAATATTAACTTTACTTTTTTTAGTAATCATTTGTTCCTTATTTTTTCTTTTTAGGTGGCAAATACAAATCCGTAATCGTCCCTTCAAACATTTCAGCTGATTGTGCAATGGTTTCAGCCAAGGTTGGATGCGGATGAATGGTGAGTGCAATATCTTCTACATCACAACACATTTCAATTGCAAGTGTGACTTCGGCAATTAAATCACCTGCATTTAAGCCCACAATGCCGCCCCCTAAAATACGCTTGGTATCCGGGCAAAATAATAATTTAGTCATGCCTTCTTCACGCCCCATACTGAGTGCTCGGCCACTTGCAGCCCATGGAAATGCGGCTTTTTCATACTTAACACCCTCTGCTTTTGCATCACGTTCGGTTAAACCTGTCCATGCAATTTCAGGGTCTGTGTAGGCAACACTTGGAATACAGCTTGGATCAAAGCTATGTTTCATGCCGGCAATCACCTCAGCCGCTACTTTACCTTCAGGAATCGCTTTATGCGCAAGCATGGGCTGGCCGACGACATCACCAATTGCAAAAATATGTGAAACATTGGTGCGTTGCTGTTTATCAACTGCAATAAATCCACGCTCATCCACGTTGACACCGGCTTTATCTGCCGCAATTTTAAGGCCATTTGGTGCACGACCCACCGCCACTAATACTTGAGCAAACACTTCTGGTTTTGTCGTGGCATGTGCACCTTCCATTGTCACATGGATACCATCTTTTTTGGCATCTACCGCGGTGACTTTGGTTTTCGTGAAGCACTTCACGCCTTTTTTCGTCATGCGTTTTTGCAAGATATTTACTAAATCTTTATCAGCGCCTGGCATGAGTTGATCTGCAAACTCAACCACCGTGACATCAACACCTAGTGCTGAATAAACCGTTGCCATTTCAAGACCAATAATCCCGCCGCCTAAAACCAACAAGCTGCCTTTGATATCTTTAAGCTCTAAAGCACCTGTAGAGGTAAATATGCGTTTGTCTTCAGGAATAAACGGCAAACTCACCGCTTCACTACCAACGGCAATAATCGCCTGTTCGAAATCAATGCTAATTTTTCCATCAGCGCTATCTACTGTAATTTGATTAGCCGATGCAAATTCAGCAACACCTGTCACTGTTGTGACTTTGCGTTGTTTTGCAAGCGCTGCAAGACCGCCTGTTAGTTTATTAATAACTTTGTTTTTCCAAGCAACTAATTTTTTACTATCAAAACTAAGCTTACCCAAATTCACACCCAAATCAGGCATTTCGGCCGCTTCATCTACAAATTTTGCAATATGTAATAACGCTTTTGATGGAATACATCCCACGTTTAAACATACCCCGCCGAGCGTGCCAAAACGCTCGACTAAAATCACTTTTTTGCCTAAATCAGCAGCGCGAAATGCAGCTGTATATCCACCAGGGCCACTGCCAATTACTACTACATCTGCTTTCATTTGTTTTGTCATGTTGAAAAATACCTTATATTTAAATTTAAATTTTTATATTTATAATAAAATACGTCGCATATCGGATAAGCCTTCACTGATAAATCGCGTAAACCGTGCCGCTTCAGCGCCATCAATCACACGATGATCATAAGACAGTGATAGTGGTAACATCAGCCTTGGCACAAAACTTTCGCCATCATAAACCGGCTTCATCAGTGAGCGCGAGACGCCTAAAATCGCAACTTCAGGACTATTCACAACCGGAGTAAATGCCGTGCCGCCAATGCCCCCCAAACTTGAAATCGTAAAGCTTCCGCCTTGCATATCTCCTGGCATTAAGCCTTTTTCACGGGCTTTGGTACTTAAGCGCGCCATTTCTTTTGAGATATCACTCACAGAGAGTTGATTTGCATTTTTAATCACCGGCACCACTAAGCCATTCGGTGTTTCAACCGCAATGCCAATATTGCAATAATGCTTATAAATTAAGTTTTGGCTACTCGCATCAAGCGAGCTATTAAATTGCGGGAAAACTTGTAAGGCACGTGCAACGACTTTACAAACAAATGCAAGCATTGTTGGCTTATAGCCGGCTTTTTCTGCGGCTTTTAGCTCACTTTTTCGAAAGGCTTCTAAATCAGTAATATCTGATTCATCAAATTGTGTCACATGTGGAATAGTAATCCATGCACGATGTAAGTTTTCACCGGTGATACGTTTAATTTTATTCAGTGGTTTTGTTTCTATCGCACCAAATTTACTAAAATCAATTGCTTTAGCAGCCGGCAAAGCGAGGCCTTGGCCACTCGGTTTTTCTTGCAATTTTTGTTTTACAAATTGCTCTAAATCTTCTTTTGTAATCCGCGCTTTTTTACCTGAACCCGATACTTCATCTAGATTAACCCCAAGCTCGCGCGCTAGGCGTCGCACACCAGGTCCAGCTAAAACAGACGCATCAGACGCTGCAACAAAATCAGGTGCTGTCACTTCTTGACTTTGCGCACCTGAATGCGCAGAGGTTGCTTCAGGCGGTAAATCTGCTGGCAATGCTGTTTTTTCTTCTGCGCTTTTATCTTCAGGAAGAATCACTTCAGGTGATGACAGCACTGCTTTTTTAGCTTCTTTGATTGAAAGCAATAAAATCACATCGCCTTCTGCGACTTTATCACCTATATTTAACTGCATGGATTTAACCACGCCTTCTAGAGGCGATGGAATTTCCATGCTGGCTTTATCGGTTTCAAGTGTAACCAATGGGGTATCAGCCATCACAGCATCCCCTGGTTTCACCAAAATCTCAATCACATCAACGTCACTTGCGCCACCAATGTCTGGGACTTTAATTTCTCTCACATTCGCCATCCTTATCTCCCTTAATGTATCGCAGGATTCTGTTTATCAGGATTAATTTGATAACGCTTTATTGCATCAGTAACTGCTGATGCAGGTAATTCGCCTGTATCAACCAATGCTTTTAAAGCTGCCAGGGCTATAAACTTCGCATCTACTTCAAAAAAATGTCGTAATTTTTGACGGGTATCGCTACGTCCGTATCCATCTGTTCCAAGCGTTACATAAGGTGCTTTAACAAATGGCCGAATTTGGTCTGCATAAGCACGCATGTAATCTGTCGCTGCAATCACAGGACCTTTTTTATCTGCTAGTTGCTGCTCTACATAGCATAATTCTGCTTTTTTTGTTGGATGAAGTCGTTGCTGACGCGCATTCTCCATGCCGTCTCGTGCAAGCTCAGTAAAGCTTGTCATGCTCCAAATATCAGATGAGACTGAAAAGTCTTTTTCTAATAGTTTTGCTGCAGCCTCTACTTCTCGCAAAATCGTGCCAGATCCCATTAATTGCACATGTTGCTGACGTGGTTTTTTACAAGGTTTTAAGCAATACATGCCTTTTAGAATACCTGCTTCAGCATCTTTTGGCATATCAGGATGCGTATAATTTTCGTTCATAAGCGTAATATAGAAAAATACGGTTTCTTGCTGCTCAAACATGCGATACATACCATTTCTAATAATAACAGCTAACTCATACGCATAGGTTGGATCGTAAGACACACAATTAGGAATAGTCGATGACATCAAATGACTATGGCCGTCTTGATGCTGTAACCCTTCCCCTGCAAGTGTTGTTCGCCCAGCTGTCGCGCCCAATAAAAAGCCTCTAGCTTGCATGTCTCCTGCTGCCCACGCTAAATCGCCCGTACGCTGAAATCCAAACATCGAATAATAAATATAAAACGGAATCATCGGAAAGTGGTTATTAACATAAGATGTTGCCGCTGCCATCCAAGAGCAAAACGCACCCGCTTCGTTAATACCTTCTTCTAAAATTTGACCGTCTTTGGCTTCACGATAATACATCACCTGGTCTCTATCTACAGGGGTATAAAGCTGCCCTACAGGTGAATAAATACCAATTTGTCTGAATAATCCTTCCATCCCAAACGTGCGTGATTCATCAGGCACAATCGGTACGATACGCGAGCCTAGTTTTTTATCCCGTAATAAAACCGATAAAATACGAACAAACGCCATGGTCGTTGATAATTCACGCGCGCCGAGGCCTTTTGTAACCGCTGAAAAAGCAGCTAAATCAGGTGCTTTAAGTACTTCACACTCAGGGTTTCGTGATGGCAGATAGCCACCGAGTGCTTTACGTTGCTTCTGCAAATATTGCATCTCAGGACTGCTATCATCAGGCCGATAAAACGGTACATCTTTAATGGCTTTGTCTGTGACTGGAATACTAAATCTGTCTCTGAATATACGCAGCTCTTCTTCTGTCATTTTTTTCTGTTGATGGGTAATATTTTGGCCTTCACCAGCCGCTCCCATACCATAGCCTTTGATGGTTTTTGCCAAAACAACCGTCGGTACGCCTTCAGTTGCAACAGCCTCGGCATAGGCTGCAAATACTTTTTGTGGATCGTGGCCCCCGCGATTCAAACGCCAAATTTCTTCATCTGATAAATGCTCGACCATTTTTTTAAGTTCTGGTGTGCTGCCAAAAAAATGCTCCCGAACATAATCGCCATCATTGCCTTTATAACTTTGATAATCGCCATCAACACACGCTTCCATACGCGCTTGCATCACGCCGTTTTTATCTTTTTCAAACAAGGCATCCCAACGGCCACCCCATACCACTTTAATTACATGCCAACCGGCCCCTCGGAATAAGCCTTCAAGCTCTTGAATAATTTTCCCGTTTCCTCTAACCGGGCCATCGAGGCGCTGCAGATTACAATTAACAACAAAAATTAAATTATCGAGTTTTTCACGCACAGCAATCGATAACGCGCCCACTGATTCTGGCTCGTCCATTTCACCATCACCTAAAAACGCCCAAACTTTACGTCCTTTGGTTTGTGTTAAGCCTCGGTTCTCTAAATACTTTAAAAATCGCGCCTGATAAATTGCCTGAATCGGCCCAAGACCCATTGAGACCGTTGGAAACTGCCAAAACTTTGGCATCAGCCATGGATGCGGATAAGAAGATAAGCCATTCACTTCTACTTCTTGCCTAAAATGTGCTAACTGCTCATCTGATAATCTGCCTTCTAAATAAGCACGCGCATAAATACCAGGAGCACAGTGTCCTTGGATATATAATAAATCAGCTCCACCTGGCGCATTAGGGCCTTTAAAAAAATAATTAAACCCGGTTTCATATAAGGTTGAGGCAGAAGCATATGACGCAATATGTCCGCCGAGCTCTGGTGCAAATTTGCCAGCTCGAAGTACCATTGCAACCGCATTCCATCGAATCAGTGCGCTAATGCGTTTCGCAATGCCCTCATCAGGCGGCATCGGCTTTTCATCTTGCCGTTTAATACTATTACGATAAGGTGTGTGAATCGCACTCGGTAATAAAACACCTGATTCATCTGCTGCACTCAACAACTGCTGAATTAAAAAACCCGCTCGTTCAGGTCCATGTGCTTTAATCACAGCATCTAGTGCATCCATCCAATCACTTGTCTCAGCGGGATCGGTATCTTGTTTTAAAATTTCATTGACCATATTTTTTTCCTCAATCACATTGCCTTAGCAACAAAAAGGTGTGACTTGCAAATATTTTTTAATGTTTCCGCGACAATTGCCCGCACAAATACGATAATCTTCGGGACAATTACACGATGTTTTGCGGCATTGTAGTGGATCACGAAAAGATTGCAACTGAAGCGACACGCGCTCACCTTGAACACACTGTTCATGAACGTAACCTTTATAAAGCTTTCGCATTTCTGCATTCACTTCACGCTCGCATTGTGTGCAACTATCGCTGCAACGCTGATTACATGATGCGGATTTAATCGCACATTGCTTGATGCAAGCGCGAACAGCCTGCGCGCGCTTTGCATCTTCATGCGGTGATAAAGAGCAACCAGACAAAAAAACTGCTAAACCACACATCATGATTAAACAATATTTTAGCATGTTAATCTTTCCTCATTTTGTCTGAAAAAGACATTGGCGTTGGATATTTTAATACCACCACATAAGACGACACGATAAACGTTAAAATCGTCGTTGCTTGAATCAGATTAGATGCAACCTCTGAAATCAAGTGTGTGCTTAAGGCAATGCTTGCGACCAATAATGAAAACTCACTGGCTTGTCCTAAACGCATTCCCACTTCTTTTGAAACGGCTTTTTTCTCACCTGATTTATGAAATAAAAAATAAAAACAAAGTGGCTTAAGCACCAATATGAGCAACGCTAAAATACAAGCAGGAATCAAAACTTGTGCTGCAAAACCAAAATTAAACGTCGCTCCCACAGAAAAGAAAAACATCACCAAGAAGAAATCGCGCAGTGGCTTTAAACTCTCTGCAATAAAAAGCGAAATAGGACTCGATGCGAGTGCAACCCCTGCCACAAAAGCACCGATATCTTCTGAAAGCCCTAGCTGCAAAGCCAATACAGATAAACCTAAACACCATCCAATCGATAATAAAAAAACATACTCTTGTGTTCTATCAAAGCGCGCTAAAAGCTTCACCAGCACATAACGTTCAATCGCAAACGCGAAGAAAACAAGCGCTGGTAAGGTAATACAAACCGACACCAAATCATGCCAACTTAATCCATTTGGATTTTGTGCACCGTTAATTAAAATCAAGACAACAATAGCAATAATATCTTGCATCAGGAGCACACTTATCATCACTTCCCCTGTGTGCTGATGATGTAAAATAGTTGTTGGCAAAAGCTTAAGCCCAATAATCGTACTTGAAAACATCATAGAGGCGCCAAGCACCAATGATTCATTCACCGTTAAACCAAACCATCGACCAATGCCATAAGCAATCAGTGCAAAAAATGATGAGCTTAAGAGTGCAATCCAAGTCACTTTCTTCAGCATATGTAATAAATTTTGCGGTTGCAGATGCAAGCCTAGTAAAAACAACAAGAACACAATGCCTATGTCACCGACTTGGCGTACAGCTGTTAAATCCGTAATCAGCTTAAAACCCCAGGGTCCAAATGCAGCCCCTAATAGAATATAAGCCACCAATAGCGATTGACGCGTATAAAGCACTACCGTTGATAAAACAGCGGCACCCGCAAAAATTAAGAACATCGTGTAAAAAACGGCTTCTTCATGCATACTACCAAATCCTCCAAATACAGCACTTTATCAATTATTTACTCGTCCATGAGATCAGGGTAATCAGTCAAAATAGCATCTGCGCCTAACGCTAAATAGCGCGCAGCAAATTCTCTCGAATTAACAGTATAGATACAGACTTGATATCCTGCGTCTTTCATTTGCTTGATGCGCTTTTTTGTCACCCAATATTTATCCAAATGGATTGAAACCGCACGCACTTCTTTTGCAAGCATCATCCAGTTTTTGGGCGCTTTTCTAAACAGCAGGCCCAACGGCAGTTCAGGCGCTAAACGCGCACATCGCTTCATCACATCATGATCAAAGCAAGACACCAAAGGCTGTGGGGCATCAAGTGGCCAATGTTGCTTAAGACAAGCTAAGAATGCTTCTGTTGTTGCTTTAGCACATCCAGGATGCGGCTTAATCTCGAAATTTGCTTGCACTTTGTGTGTAACAAACCAGTTGATTGCTTCGGGTAAACTTACAATTTTTTCACCAGAAAACCGCGGTGCAAACCAAGACCCTGCATCTAAAGTATTAATATAATCACTGGTTGCTGCATTAAATTTACCAGAGCCATTGCTTGTTGCACGTTGAAACGTTTCATCATGAAAAATAAACAAACCACCATCTGCACACATCATGACATCAAGCTCAATCGCGCGGGCACCTAGTTCATAGGCTTTATTAAAGGCTGCAAGGGTGTTTTCTGGTGCGTAAGCTGAGGCACCGCGATGCGCAATGAAAGGCTCTATATTAAACATCGCGTAAAGCCCCTCATAGCTATCATTATATGGCAATTAGAATAGCTTGTTTTTCTTTAAAATACCAGCTCGTATTTTCTATAATCTTGCACGTAAAAATGGATTTTCTGCTTTTATCATGTCCGCGATTATTCTTTGCTGAAAACCATCCAGCTCATCTAAAATACTTTCAGCATTTTCACGCTGTGGGCCATTTGGAAGCAAGCTTAACAAACTCTCTTTTCTAGACTCGAACAACGCCATATAGACTTGTTTCTCATGTACAGAACTAATACCTTGCTCCAATAATGCTTCAAAAGACATCGTTATTTTTGTTAGCTCTGAACGTGTATCATAAAACGTATCAATCCCCCGAAGATATTTACGTTGCAATACTTCAGGATTGATTTCTTTCAGTGCTTCAATAAGTTCTAGGCAATGTTGTCTGATTACTTTTATGTTCATACCGGGATCTCTGTGCGTTAAAAAAACACATTATATCAAAATTATAAATATTCTTGAACTTAAATCAGAGGTAAATTAAACATTTTGAAAAACATTTTATTCTTCACTACAATAAACACAAACCTACTTAATGCTTGCTATAGTGAACAAAACAACGAGAGGGCTTATTCAGCCTACTGTCAGCATGCAGACCAATTACTGGGTCAATTAATACAAGCGGCTCGAAAAGATAAAAAAATAACATTAGAGCTCTTGCATAACCGTGTAAATTGATTACAATCCTTGTTTTTTTGTAGCTTCCCACAACCTATATATATAACGTCATCCAGAGCGCATTTTTTTGCGCGAAGGATCTCCATGATTTAGCACAATGCTAATGTCAGGA
>JASJHH010000054.1:0-7948 GCA_033791145.1 Legionella sp. | reverse complement strand
TTCGGTAACATCACTTATGAGGCAACGAAAACCCCTTTGGGTAACATTTACTTATGAGGCAACAGGAGCTTGTGATTAAAATAAGATACAGCTAAACTCTCGCTTCCAACATACAAATACATCCGATACATCGTCCCAGTGGCACAGCTGGATAGCGCGGCCCCCTCCTAAGGGGCAGGTCAGAGGTTCGAATCCTCTCTGGGACACCAATACAATCAACAAGTTAAACGTAGGGGGTCTACCATAGAAATTAGTAGATGACGGATCTCTCTAAACATACAGCAAGTAAACCTGTGATCAAGATTTGCTTTTTGTTTTATTTTAGAACATAATAAAATTTTTAAAAACTCAAACTTCAAATATTATGATTGCTTTTATTATTTTTACCATCTTAGTTTTAACGGTATATTGCATTTATCAAATGCTCGCTAAGCTCAAACAGCAGCCGATCACCAAACTAACACTGCAAGAAAAAATAAAGTTCGCAATCACAGGTATACTTGCGTTTTTCTCAGACGTGATTGGTCTTGGCAGCTTTGCGGTGAATATTGCTTTACTCAAGTATTTTAAATTAGTTGAAGACGCTGAATTACCGATTATGTGCAATGGCGCACAGATTATTCCAGGCACACTCGCTTCGCTCTTTTTTCTTCAAGCCATTCAAGTTGATGTGGTGATGTTAGCAACGCTGGTTTTAGGCGCCTCTATTGGCGGCATACTCGGTGGCAGTATCGTGACGCGCTTGAGCCAGCAAAAAATTAGACTGGCTATGATAGTAGCTTTTGCTGGCATGATTCTTTTAGTGGGCTTAAAGCAACTCGGCTTTATTCCTGAAAATGGCCAACTGCTCGTATTAGGCCCATGGCAATTAGCGCTTGGTTTTTTTATGCTAATTATTTGTGGCTCACTCACATCCGTTGGCATTGGTTTATTTGGGCAAGTGCAGGCGGTTTTATTTTTACTCGGCGTGTCCCCTATTGCTGCTTTTCCTATCATGACAGCAGCGGGTGCCATGCAGCAGCCACTGACAACTCTAATTTTTTTAAAACATGATAAAATCCCGCTCAAAAAAGCACTGCTTTTAAGTTTATTTGGATGCATCGGTGTTTTAATTGGCTTGCCAGTTGTGAGCCATCTTAGCCCTTACTGGCTACATAATTTATTATTATGCGTCATGCTTTATAATTTGATTAGCATTGGACTTGCCTACTGGCGGAAAAAACAGCCTGTCCCGGCAATACTACAAGCACACTAGTGTTATGAATAACGACCATAACGACCCATCTTAGAAGCAGGCTGCTCACCCGAAGTACTCGGCTCATTAGCTATTAATGATGGCACTATCATAGCGCTTCTTTTATTGGGTTGTTTCGAAAAAACACTCATTTCTGTCACTGAAAATGGACTACCCTTGGCTTCTGCCACTGCTGCGTCACGTGCTTCAATTAATTGTTTTAGCCTATTATAAATAATCGTTTTTCCCTGCTCTTCTGCGATCTTAATCGGTGTTTTGCCTGCTTTATTCGGCAAATTAAAGTTTGCTCCCAACTCAGCCAATACGTTAAGTGCATCTAACTGACCTGTTGCTACCGCAACATGAACAGGTGTTGCACCATGGCTATCAGATATATCTAAATTTGCGCCTAATCGATATAACAACCTTAAAGCGCCTATCTGACCATACATCACTGCAACATAAAGCGGTGTGATATGATTACTGGATACCTGATTAAGATTAACACCTGCATCTGCAAATTTTTGAATGACCGATAAGCTTCCCTTTTGTGCAGCATAAGTTAACACATTCGCATCAATCACAACTTGTTTTTTACTTACAAACATATTGTCGAAGGAATCAACTTCTGACAGAGTAATCCGAGGAAAGCGACCCATCCATTTCTCATACAAATCTGATACTATTTTTATTTGCTCTTCAGCTAAGGTTGGAGGATAAAACATGATGACTTCATTGCTTTTCTTGTTCGTATATTGCTGTTTATGGAGCACTAACATCTCTGTTTCATCCATGCCTTCTCCTTCTGAAGAAACACCAGAATGAACAACTAAATCATCTACCTCAGCATCAAAAGACTTACCGCTATTGCTTATCACCGCACAAGCGACCGATATAAAATCATATATTTTACCCTCACGTGTAATAATCAGTGATTTATTTAGCATTTTTTCCTCAATATTTGAATATACGAACATTTGATTTGATCAATTTTAACGCATATATCATATAATAGAAAGAAGAAACACTTGAATATTAGGACGTGTCTAACGTACTGGCGGAAAAAACAACCTGTCTCCGAGATACTGCAACCAGGGCCAGCATAATACACTCATGACAATAGGACCTAAAACAGCCCCAATAGAAACAGGATAACCCCATAGGATTTGTATCAATAATAAAACCGCTTGATATAAGCAGCTAAATGCGACAATTCCAAATAATTGCTGAGACATAGAAAACAATCTAAATCGCAGTGCACGTTTTGAGACAAAATAAGCTGTTAGTAATAAAGCAAATGCGTGTAGCCCTAAAGCACCCGCACCCATCGCATCTAAAATTAATCCGAGTAGCATAATAAACATGACGCTACTCTGCTTAGGTACGGTGCTCCGCAAATAAATCACAAGCAATAACAGCCAAAGCGGTCTAAAAAAGTGAAGTGGCGGCGTGAGTGGGATAATACTCAAAAAAAGCATCATAAAAACAATAAAGCTCAAACGCAGCGCTGACACCCTCATGTTTTTTTACCTTGTTTTTTACCTTGTTTTTTTAGAGGTGTTTTATCAGGAAAAACCAATAACACCAAACCATCACGATAATAATGCGTAAACGGTCGTACATCGACGCGAATAAAATCTTCTCCCGATGGAATATCTACATCATCAACAACGCCCACAGGGTAGCCTTCAGGGTAGCGCTGCCCAAGCCCTGATGTGACCAATACATCCCCTGCTTTTACAGAAGCTGTTTTAGGTAAGTAATTCAAAGACAAATGCGTTTGTGTATTTGTTCCGGCCAAAATAGAGGCCTCCCCTGTGCGTTGATTGCGAACAGGTACAGCACTTGAGGCATCAGAAATTAATAAAACCGTACTCGTCATGAGCCCTACATCAATCACCTGGCCTGTTACGCCTTCGGTATCTAGTACGAGTTGGCCGTCTAAGACACCGTGGTGCTTACCTTTATTAATCATCAACAAATGGCGTGTTGAGGTTGCCTCAAAACTTAAAATTTTAGCCGCCATGGTTTGATGTTTGGATTGCTTAGAAAGTGCTAGCAGTGCTTTTAAAATATTATTTTCGCGTTGAAGTGCTGAAAACTGCTGTAACGCTACTTTAAGCTGTAATTGCTCTTCGTGCAGTATACGTGTTTCGAGCAGCAAGTCTTCTTTGCTCCCCCAAAACATACGGCTCCATGAAATAAAACGCCCAGGCGCATCCACTGCATATTGCAATGGATAAACCAATGAGGCAAAAACACGATGGACAGGCACAATAGCGTGACTTCTATCCAAAAACATTAAACAAAACGAAAGTAACAAGGCCAATGAAAAATGCCAATGGCCTTGTTCTTTTTCTTTGAATAGTTGTGTGTGTTTTTTATTCTGTTGAAAGAAAGTCGCCACCGCGTAAGTCCATGGTTTCCAATGCTTTCCCACCACCACGAGCAACACAGGTGAGTGGGTCTTCTGCGACCAATACCGGCAAGCCGGTTTCTTCCATGAGCAACGTATCCATGTTTTTTAAGAGCGCGCCGCCACCCGTTAAGACCATACCACGCTCCGCAATATCTGCAGCAAGCTCAGGTGGTGCAAGCTCGAGTGCTGCGCGCACTGCGCCGACAATACCAGACAACGGCTCTTGAAGTGCTTCTAAAATTTCGGCACTGCTTAACGTAAAGCTTCGGGGTACACCTTCGGCTAAATTACGGCCACGGACTTCAATTTCAAATAAATCACGACTTGGAAAAGCTGAACCGACTTCGTGTTTAATGCGCTCTGCCGTGGTTTCACCAATTAAAGTGCCATAATTTCGACGCACATAAGAAATAATTGCATCATCAAATTTATCCCCACCAATGCGTACAGACTGATGATACACAATGCCACTGAGAGATATAATCGCAACTTCGGTCGTACCGCCACCAATATCAACCACCATCGAACCACTGGCTTCTTCAACAGGCATACCAGAACCGAGTGCGGCTGCCATTGGCTCTTCAATTAAAAATACTTCTCTGGCACCTGCACCCATGGCAGACTCACGAATCGCGCGGCGCTCTACTTGTGTAGAACCACAAGGCACACACACTAAAACACGAGGACTGGGCCTTAAAAAACGATTTTCATGCACTTTATGAATAAAGTGCTGTAGCATTTTTTCTGTTACGAAAAAATCAGCAATCACACCGTCTTTCATCGGACGAATAGCATTAATATTGCCAGGCGTTCGTCCAAGCATGCGCTTAGCTTCAATCCCAACTGCCGCCACCCGTTTTTGACCTGCCTCATTACGCAGCGCCACAACAGAAGGCTCGTTCAGCACAATGCCATTGTCTCGCACATAAATTAACGTATTTGCCGTCCCTAAATCTATCGACAAATCATTTGAAAAAACACCGCGTAGTTTTCTAAACATAATTACAGCAACCTTAATATTACTTAAAATTATAAATTATAAATTACATGTTAAGCATTTTAACGTAATTTAAATTCAAAATCGATTATCTTCAAGCATTAATCTCGTTTCAAGCATTTCAGCAAGCACCTGGTCATGTGTTACCACCACCAAAGCTGTGTTACGCGTCGCGTTTAATTTAAGCATTATATCAAACACCTGTGTTGCCGTTGCTCTATCTAAATTACCCGTTGGCTCATCGGCCAACACACAAATAGGCTGCGGCACTAAAGCGCGTGCAATCGCAACACGCTGCCGCTCGCCGCCTGACAGTTGTGCAGGCTTATGACTCAGCCGTGCAGCCAAACCAACTTCTGTTAGTATCTCTTCTGCTTTGATTAACACTTCTTCTTTTTTATCGCCTCTTAAGAGCAAAGGCATAGCAACATTCTCAAGCGCTGAAAACTCAGGCAATAAATGATGAAACTGATACACAAATCCAATTTTTTGGTTTCTCACCACACATCGTGCTTTTTCAGATAAATTCTGCCAATCTTCACCCTGAATCAATACAGAACCATCGGTTGGTTTATCTAAACCACCCAATAAATGCAATAAGGTCGTTTTACCCGAGCCTGATGGACCAACAATGGCTAATCGCTCCCCTGCTTTTATTTTTAAATCAAGCGATTTAAGCACACAGATATCTGATTCGCCATCATGATAAGCTTTGGTTAAACCACAGCATTCAATCAAATTATTATTCATGATGCAAAGCCTCCGTAATCACCGTTTTAGATGCGCGAAAAGCAGGATAAAGCGTTGCAACAAAGCTTAAAGCTAACGCCGCGATTGAAACGTGCAACACATCAGACCATAAAATTTTTGAAGGCAAGTAATCCACAAAATAAACATTAGAAGACAATAATTGCACACCAAAAAAGTGCTGTATCGCATTCAGTAAATCCGTCGCGTTATAAGCTAATAAAAGCCCGGCTACAAGCCCAATTAAAGTCCCTAAAATGCCAACCAACATGCCTTGCACCACAAATACACTTAAAACAAAGCGCGGTGTTGCACCCATGGTTCTTAAAATCGCAATATCGGTTTGTTTGTCATTAACAAGCATCACCAATGAAGACACTAAATTAAATGCAGCAACAACAATAATTAGCATTAAAATTAAAGACATCATGGTTTTTTCCATTTTAACCATCTGGAAAAAGTCACCAAACTGCTCGGTCCAATTACCGACACGATATCCTCCACCTAAGATATCCAATAACTGTTCACTTAGACGCGGCGCATCATAAACATCTTGAATTCTAAGTTTTAATCCTGAAACTGCATGTTTTGATTGCGTTAATTTTTGCGCATCGCCTAAATCAATAAATGCGAGTTTACTATCAAAACTAAAGCCTGCGCCTGCTGAAAAAATACCAACCACCGTAAAGCGCTTAAACCGTGGTTCCATGCCTGTAATGCTCACAGTTGCCTTCGGAATCATAATCGTGATTTTATCACCTACCATCACACCGAGCGCTTCTGCAAGCTCACGCCCAAGGACCGTCCCAAAATGCGGCAATTTGTCTAAATCCCCCATGAGCATTTTATCTTGTAGATGCGTGATATTTTTTTCTTCTTTGGGTAAAACACCGGTGAGCATCACCGGTAAGACTTGCCCGTCATAAGTAATTAACCCTTGTTCGGCAACAAATGGGGCGGCCCCCAAAACACCCGGCACTGTTAGTGCCTTTTGTTGAACTGCTTGCCAATTGTCTAGTTCACCTGCTTGACCTGTAATTGTAATTTCAGGTGCCATCCCAAAAAATCGCTTATGAATTTCTTCATCAAAGCCATTCATGACAGACAAAACCGTGATTAACACCATCACACCGACACCAATGCCAAGCATTGACGTAAACGAGATAAACGAAACAAAATGTGTTTTTTTGCGGGCTCGCATATAACGAAGCCCAACATAAAGCGCTAACGGCTTAAACATGATGAAGCAAAGCCTAAGTTGTATGATTAAACTAGAATTGTAGTGAAATTTATACGAAGAAGATAGCGCTATTTGCACTTATACCAACAACCCCCGAATAACCCACACAGTTATCCACCGAAACTGTGGATAACTAAGGCGCGTTTGAAATACATGCTGGAGAGATAGCATCCTGCGATGAAGGAGAACGCTTCGGTACCGCTTTAAATAAAAGGCCTCTATGTTCAGAATAAAATTCTTTTTTAGCAACTCGCAGCATGCCGTCAATATCTAAATCTTCAGCTTTTTTTTCTTCTTTTAACATTTTTCGTATTTCACTTAATCGATAATTAATTTGACCTGCTGCATGTTTTTTCCAGTAACGTTTGGTTTGCTGCCTAGTCGCACCTCCACCTAATAAATCATACTGCTTTTCAGGTGAAAGTTTCAGCGCATTCTTTTCAAAAAACCAATCCAAAAAAATACGGGGAATTTCTGAACGATGCGATTCAATAACTA
The DNA here is from genome assembly GCA_033791145.1 of Legionella sp. Classification (GTDB taxonomy): domain Bacteria; phylum Pseudomonadota; class Gammaproteobacteria; order Legionellales; family Legionellaceae; genus JAALKW01. The sequence goes on along the minus strand of JASJHH010000054.1, from coordinate 813 downwards.
AACTCACAATTTTTCTTGTTAAATTAACTTTTGGCAACTTTTCCAAGCTCGAAAGATATAATTTAAAATTGATTATCTGCATCGGATCTTTATTTACATTAAATTGATAAAAAATGCCTTCCATCGATTGATTCATCACATCACAATATACTGCGTTTGAAATCCAGTGCTTTTCAAGTGCTGTATTTAAAAAAGTAAGGTGATTAAAAAAGATATGCTGTGGTTCTCTTGGGTGTGATGAAACCTCTAAAAAAGTAAGATGATTTTGATTAACTAAACCAAGTAAAGCATTAAGATGAGACGGTGCAATATAATTGCTTTCGAATGCTTGCTTTAATAAAGAAAGATATAGCGCTGATACTTTTTTGCTTGGATCAGCAAATAACATAAAAGGTACTGAACCTAAACCGATAGCATCAAAATACACAACAGATTCACGATATTGAAGATATCGAGAACGCAGGTTACTTATATTATTCATGCATAAACGAAACTTATCGAACAAATATTGAGAGAACCTTTGCTCCGTTTCACTTTGGGATAAATTTAAAGCACTTGTTTCATATAAAAATTGCACTAAACTCATAAAACCCTCTTGCCAATAAAGCCAAAAAAAAGAGCACCATACATTAATTTAAAACATAAATCCAACACGTAAGTTATCTTTGACAATAGAGCTCTTGCATAACCGTGTAAATTGATTACAATCCTTGTTTTTTTGTAGCTTCCCACAACCTATATATATAACGTCATCCAGAGCGCATTTTTTTGCGCGAAGGATCTCCATGATTTAGCACAATGCTAATGTCAGGA
>JASJHH010000053.1:0-11176 GCA_033791145.1 Legionella sp. | reverse complement strand
CGTAGGTTTTGGGGTGCACTGGCCTAAGGTTGATGAAGATATTTCGGTTAGGTCATTGATGAATAAAATGGATTGATTTCCTCGTTGGTGCTTTAAGATAGGACCAGTTACAATGCAACACCTTTCTATTAATCTTGTTGCTGTGTTTTTAGCTTATGAAACCAACTTATACTAGTAGTGCGCGTGCGTTATACACCCGGTTGTTTAAATATGTAAAGCCGTTTTGGCTGGTGCTTTTGGTCGGCTTGTTTGCGAATATTTTATCAGCTGGTATTGATGCGGGTTTTACCTACATGATGCGGCCTTTCTTAGATAAAGGCTTAATCGAATTAGACATGAGCTTTGTTAAAATCATTCCAATGATTATTTTATTTGGGGTGATGTGCCGAGGCCTTGTAAGTGCGTTTGCAGGGTATTGCATGACCTGGGTTGCACGCTCAGTGGTGAATGTTTTAAGGCAGCGGGTGTTTTCACATATTGTGCGCCTGCCGGCTGATTATTACGATGAAGCGCCATCAGGGCAATTGCTTTCAAAAATTTTATATGACGTAGAACAAGTCGCACAGGTCAGTGCAAATGCGCTGACAGATTTAGTACAAAACGTGTGTTTGGTGATTGGCCTGTTAACCGTAATGATGGTGATTTGCTGGCAGCTATCAATGATGTTTTTACTCACAATACCGTTTATTGGCATATTGGTTAACTTTACGAATAAACGTGTGCGGCGTATTAGTCATAGAGTCCAGGCCTCTATGGGTGATGTGACGACAACCGCAAGTGAGGCGATTGATGGCTATCGCGTATTGCGATTGTTTGGTGGTGAGGCACATGAGATTCAAAAGTTTAATCAAGCAACCGAGCGCTCACGTGTACAAGATATGAAAGTGGCCATGAATCGGGCCATCAATGTATCCGGCGTTCAAACGATTATTGCGATTGGCATAGCTGGCATTATTTTAGCTGCGATTCAATTGCAATCGGTGATTACGATTACAGCGGGTTCTTTTTTGGCAATTATTGCTGCCATGCTGCAACTCATTAAACCGATGAAAACACTCACAACCTTAAGTTCAGTATTTCAGAAAGGCCTTGCGGGGGCTGAAAGTATATTTCGTGTTTTAGATGAGCCCAAAGAGCCGACAGACGGTCGTGCATTTGATGCACGGGTTCAAGGCGAAATTGAATTTAAACATTTGTCTTATGCGTATCGTTTAGGCAAGCAAGTATTGCATGATATTAATTTTAAAATCAAAGCAGGTGAAACCGTTGCATTGGTTGGGCATTCAGGCAGTGGAAAAACGACACTGGCAAGCTTAATTCCAAGATTTTACGATGCGACACAAGGCCAAATTTTAATCGACAATCAAAATATTCGCGAGATTGAATTAAATAGCTTGCGAGAGCAAATTGCTTTAGTGAGCCAAGACGTCACGCTATTCGATGACACGCTTGCTAATAATATTGCCTATGGCTGTTTTGATGTGTCACGAGAATTAATTATTCAAGCCGCAAAATATGCGTATGCTGATGAATTTATCGATAAATTACCGGATGGCTATGATACCCGTGTGGGTGAAAATGGGGTGTTATTATCGGGTGGGCAACGTCAGCGTTTGGCCATTGCACGGGCTATTTTAAAAGATGCGCCTATTTTAATTTTAGATGAAGCAACGTCTGCACTCGATACAGAGTCTGAACGATATATTCAAGCAGCGCTTGAGCATGTCATGCAAAATCGTACCACGCTTGTGATTGCACACAGGCTCTCGACTATTCAGCGTGCAGATACAATCATCGTGATGCAGGAAGGGCGTGTGGTGGAGACGGGCAAGCATGCTGAGTTATTGGCAGCAGGTGGGCAGTATGCAAGGCTTTATCAAGCGCAGCAGTTTGATGTGATTCAACCTGAAGCCGCACCCATATGAAGCGGGATATTATTAATAAGCTTTGGTATGGCAAGCATGCGTATGCTTGGGCGCTGTATCCATTTGCTTTAATATATGGCTGGATTGTCCGGGTTCGGCGTTGGTATTTAATTCAATTTAAACAAACAGTGTTTGATGTGCCTGTGATTGTGGTGGGTAATTTAACCGTTGGGGGGGTTGGTAAAACGCCTTTAGTAATAGCGCTCGCCGAGCATTTTAAAGCACGTGGGCTTCGTGTTGGGATTGTCAGTCGAGGGTATGGGGCGCGTATTAAAAATTTCCCGTATCAGATTCAAGTTGATGATAAAGCAAGTTGGGTTGGGGATGAGCCTTTATTACTCGCACAAAAAACAAAATGTCCTGTTGTGATTGCGCCAAAGCGCGTGGACGCGGTGCGTTATTTACTTGAAAAACATCAAATAGATGTGGTGGTGAGTGATGATGGCTTGCAGCATTATAAACTTGCGCGAGCGATAGAAATTGTTGTGATTGATTCAAAACGTGGGTTTGGCAATGGATTATGTTTGCCGGCAGGGCCACTCAGAGAGCGAAAAAAACGGATGCAACACGTAGACTTTGTGGTGGTGAATGGCGATGATTGGCCAGGCGCACATCGAATGGATTTAATCCCTGGTGAAATATATCCAAAAGCATTGCCAAAAAACACCCCAATTGCAGCAGTTGCAGGCATTGGACATCCAGAGCGTTTTTTTGATACGTTAACGAAGTTAAACATAAAACATAAGCCGTACCGTTTTTCAGATCATCACAGGTTTACATCAAAAGATTTAGAGGTGACTGAAGAAGTTGTCATCATGACAGAAAAGGATGCGATAAAATGCAGTCGGTTTGTGAATAAACCGATTTATGTATTACCGGTTCGAGCAGAAATTAAGGATAATTTTTGGGAAAGATTAGATGCGCATGATTGTTTTCAAAAATAAATGTAACTCCCTAGGTACGTCGTTGCGAGGAGGGCGTCAGCCCGACGTGGCAATCTCCTCAAGAATAAAACCAGATTGCCACGCCTGCGGCTCGCAACGACGTACCTGGGGAGTTACAAATAAATTATATATATTTAGCTTGTTTTTTATGCTTCATACGGCATGGACAGTAGCTGACTCGCCGCACTTTTTGCCGACAGTGGCGACCGAGGCAAGGTGGGTTTTCTCAGGCGTTGTCGGTAATGAAACGGGTGAGCAATACGGCTATTTTTTTCAAATGGAACGAGAAGGCAATTTGTTTCATACAAAAGCCGCGTTGTTTGATGTGCAAACCAAAGCATTACTTCTGCAAGATGAAAGTCAAAGTGAACTGACTAATCCTGCGTCTAACTATTGGCATGTAGGACATGCTTTTTTAAAATTTAATCCCATCAACGACAGCTGGGTATTTGGATTTAAGCAGGCTAATAAAGCAGGCTTTAATTTTAAAGTCGATATGTTGCAACCTGCAGAAGCATTGCCCGTAGGGCAAGATGTAAGGCCTGGTATTGATGTATTGGTCAGCCAAGCACATGCGCTAAATGGCCATATTTATATGCCAGATGAGGCAAAAGAAGAATTTGTCACCGCAAAACATGCCTGGTTTCGACAAATAGAAATGACAAAAGCACAACCGAGCACACATGCGGTAAAAGGCGTTTTGTGTAAATTTAATGATGATAGTGGGTTTTATTCGGTAAATTTACCTGAAGCAGATGCAATTCGGGGCGCGATGACGGGTCGCTTTGATGCAGAAGGGCTTGCTGTACCTATGTCACAATTTATTCATGTGGAAGCGCTTTCCAACGGCAAATGGAGCATTCGAGTCCCGTCTCCTAATCAACACATCACCATTTCTTCTTTTTTAAAGCAATCATCAATGATTTCAGGGGTTGCTGAAGTAGGTGATAAAACTGGCTTTTGTTTGCTCAGTGAAGATGCCATGGGTCAAATCAAAGTAGCGCCTCAAACCACAGTCTGACAGGGGGTTCTAAGATGAGCGTTTTGGACGTAAAGGCTCTCAGTGTTGCTTTTCAAAATAAAAAAAATAGTATAACAGCGGTTGCCGGCATTGATTTTTATTTGAACGCCGGCGAAACCGTCGCCCTTGTGGGGGAGTCTGGATGCGGTAAATCATTAACAGCAGCTGCCATGATGCGGCTACTGCCAACGCAAGCACGCTATGGCGCGCGCAGTGAAATTAGATGGGCTGATACAGATATTCTAAATTTATCTGAGCGTGACATGCGAAGCTTTCGTGGTCAGCGCTTTGGTATGATTTTTCAAGATCCAATGACGGCGTTAAATCCAGTATTAACCATAGGTCAGCAATTAGCAGAAGCATTGGGTTCAAAAGCGCCTAAGCGCTTGGCAGCACTACTTGCGGAAGTTGAAATTCCAGAGCCTATGCAACGCCTTAAACAATACCCCCATCAGCTTTCAGGTGGGCAAAAGCAGCGTGTGGTGATTGCAATGGCCCTTGCAGGAGCACCTGAGGTATTAATTGCAGATGAACCGACCACAGCGCTTGATGTAACAACGCAGGCACAGTTATTAGCACTGCTTAAAAAAATTCAAGAAGAGCGTAACATGCGTTTATTATTGATTACACATGACTTAAGTTTGGTTAAATCTTTTGCCGATAGAATTTATGTAATGTATGCAGGAAAAATTGTTGAATCGGCGGGTGTAGCAACTTTTTTTGAGCAGCCTTTGCATCCTTATGCCGCGCATTTAATCGCGGCATTGCCACATTTTGATAAACGAAAAGAGCGCTTAAGTGCGATTCCAGGTCGTGTTCCTGCCCCTGATGATAGGCCTACAGGGTGTCATTTTCATCCACGTTGTGCGCATTGCTTTGAACCGTGTGCGATAGAGATGCCTGAACTTCAAGTCTTAGCACAAGCACGGGCCGTTCGATGTCATTTGTATCCAGAACACGATAAACCGCCTGTGCTGACTGCGTCAAAAATCATTCAAAATAAAGCATCAAAAATAGGGCCTGTTTTAATTTCAGTGAATAATTTAGGCGTTTATTTTCCAGTTAGACGTGCAGGATTAGGTCGTGAACGCATTGTTCAAAAGGCTGTCAATAATATTTCGTTTGATTTAAAACAAGGTCAAACACTTGCACTGGTTGGGGAGTCAGGTTCTGGTAAGAGCACGGTGTGTCGGGTTTTATTAGGCTTACAAAAAATTACGTGTGGCGACGTAAAATTTCGGGAGCAAGACTTAACAAAGCTGAAAGGCCGTGCGTTAAAAGCATTCAGAAAAGAAGTACAAATTATTTTTCAAGATCCGTATTCATCCATGAATCCACGCATGACCATCGGTGAAATTTTAGCAGAGGGCATGGAGGCGCAAGGGATAAAAAATAAAATCATTCTAAGCCGCCAACATGAATTGCTTGATCAAGTGAATTTACCTCAAAGCTGTTTAGAGCGCTATCCGCATCAATTTTCAGGCGGGCAACGCCAGCGAGTTTGTATTGCACGTGCACTCGCAACGTCTCCTAAAATATTAATCTGTGATGAACCAACGAGTGCGCTTGATGTATCGGTGCAAGCACAAATTTTAAATTTACTCAAAGATTTACAGCATGAGCTTAATTTATCTTATTTATTTGTCACGCATAACATGGCTGTTGTATCTTATTTGGCAGATGATGTGCTGGTCATGCGAGATGGCGTGATGGTAGAAGCCGGCACGTGCGAGCAATTATTACATGCACCTAAAGCTGATTATACACGGCAGCTACTTGCCGGGGTTTTATAAGCGCAGGGGGCAAATTTGTTGTTTAATAAATTGATTATTTTTTAGGGGCTGTTGACATTTGCTCCCCCCGGCGCCTACGTCCCGCAGCTTGTCCGCGGGATCCAGGAGATGCTTATGTCAAGAACATATTTCTTCATATAAATCACGCCATGTTGGATTAAACCCTTCGATTAAATTGAGTTTCTACTTTCTACACCAATTTCGGCAAGCACATATAAAAACATGCCATAGACAACATCGATGCGTAATTTCGCTTCAATTTATCATATCGTGTTGCTATGGATCGGAAATGTTTCTAATTATTTTCTAAAAGAAATTTTTATTTATTAAACAACAGATTTGACCCCTAACTCTTCCTAACTCTATTTTTATTTATTAAACAACAGATTTGACCCCTAACTTTTTCTAAAAGAAATTTTTATTTATTAAACAACAGATTTGACCCCTAACTCTATTTTTATTTATTAAACAACAGATTTGACCCCTAACTCTTCATGCGCGGTATCCAGCCAAGTAGCTTATTTAAACCACTGGATGCCGCGGACAAGCCGCGGCACGTAGGCAGGACGGGGGCTGTAGCCCAATTGTCAACACGCCCTATTAACTAATTAAATAAGTGCCGCTCTCACAGGCGCAAAGTTTTGTAGTATAATCATCAAATTAAACACTTAATTGTATATTGAGAAAAAATAAATGCCTACTTTACCTGCGTGTCCGTCTTGTCAGTCTGAATATGTTTATCAAGATGGATTATTGTTAGTGTGTCCTGAGTGTTCGCATGAATGGTCGGCGGATGCATCTGAAAACACAGATGAAACCATGCGGGTCATTAAAGATGCGCATGGCAATACATTGCAAGATGGCGATACGGTCGTGGTCATCAAAGATTTAAAAATCAAAGGCGCCTCATCGGTTGTAAAGGTTGGAACACGCGTTAAAAACATTCGACTGGTTGACGGTGATCATGATATTGATTGTAAAGTTGAAGGCATTGGCGCGATGAAACTTAAATCTCAATTCGTAAAAAAAGCATGATTTTTTTTAAGACAGAACATGACATCCCATTATCTAAGTGCACTGTAGAGCAGCTCAAATTGCTAGAAGCATATTATTATAATTTAAAAGAAAAAAATGACTCAGCGCCTTATCATGCGTCTTTGTGCGATCAAATATGTTTTTGGCGGGCAGCCAGACGACGAGACGAAGCGCTTTCGATTCAAGTGACAGTAGAGGACTTGATTCAGCGCTTAAAATCAGGAAAAACGCTAACAAACACGTTGTCTGAAATAAGCTATTTAGATTATGCCGTTGAAATTAGATGTCATTCGAACCAAGCATTTAGCAAACTAATTCATAATATGAAGCAAATAGAATTGGAAGAAGAGGCGCTTGTGATAGAACCTCCACATGCCAGCTGTTAGCAGTACTTCATGTAAACCGACTGAATACCCCTACTTGTTTTATATAAGATAATAACCTGTACCTCTTAATAATCTTGTGCTATTATATTATACACAGAGTTTTTTATTGGAGCACTCCTATGATAGAGCTTAAGAAGTATCCAAATTTAGTTAAATTGTACGAAAAAGGTAATATAGAGGAAGGTAAGGAAAATATTGAGGTAATTCTTGATACTTTAAAAAATCATTTTAGCGATTTATTTGACCTAGATGTGCTCGAGGCTATCGTTAAGCAGCAAAACGAAACCCCAAATGCTACCGAAGGTAGTTATGTTCAGCTGTACAAGACCTGTCTTAAGGAATTAGATGGGCTTTATACCGAGAATGAAATTATTCAAGCGCTACATCAATTTTTTAATCGTCCGCCAACTAGCTTAAAGAAGAATGCAGAGGATTGGTTATTACGTTTCACGCTTGCTCCTAAACAGGTATCAGGAGATATCCAAGCAGGGCAACCAGCGGATAAGCAAATAGGTTATTTTGAAAAACTAGCAACAAACACAACCAATGCAGATAGAGTTGCAGAGCCACTTTCTTATTGGGATATGCTACGCATGGTGCGAGGGATAAATTTTCACTTGACGCACCATGGGGCGAACCTTAGCGACGCAGTAGAAATACCAGTTCTTCAGAAGAGAAAAGAGGCATACTTTGATGATAAAGCCCGTCAGGAATTGTGTCAGAAAAAAGCTTTTTTCATTGATTTTTCGACTGATGCAAAAGACAAACCACAATGGGGTGCTTTAAATTTAACAGACCCCTGTAACCCCCGTTTTTTCTGTGAAATGCCGTTGGCCGACTCAGATAAAAGCTGGCTTGAGGAGACGTTTAATTTAACTCAATGTACGTATGAAGGTAAAACATCGTCAGCCGTGCAAACGACAGGTTATACCGCTGCCCTCTGGTTAGGATTAGAAGAGTTGGGGACGGGGTATAAAAAACAGGCTTATGCATCAGCTAAGTTAGAAGGAGATTTTTCATCTGTATCTTTAAATGCCGTTGCTGGGTTGATGCATGGTTCAGATGTTCCAGGTTTAGATTATACAATTAGTCCTACTGATGAGACGTATTCTACGCAGGCTTTTAATACATTTAAAAGTATTAAACGGTCGGCCGCAGAAGATTATATGCATATTTCTCCTTCATTTGGAATGTCGCTCTATGCCTTGTATGAGGGTTCTACTGCAGGCTCTTATGAAGGCAAAGACCTTAAGGTAGGTGATGTTCAAGGTCTAATAAATGCTATCAAACCGACTGCGACATACCGCCATTGGCATGACGACAGGAAGAGAGGTGGAAGAACGGATGTACCAGCTTTAAGTGATACGCTTGCATATGATCAAGAAGGGTACTCAGCATATTCTCACAGTGAAATAGAGGATAATAAAAAACTTGTACGTTTAGATATAAAGGATACGCTTAATGTAGATAACCTTCGGCGCCATCATATAGCTGCAAGTGCACATGTGGGTATTAATTCCTCCTGGCTCAGTACATATATTGGCGAGTCTGTTCATTATGATAAAAAACAGGTAGCAGCAACCCTTATGTTATTTGCCTTTGTTCGGGGGAATGCAAAAGTACCTGTTTTAGATATTTCACTAGACGATTACTTTAATATAAAAGAAGAAGATAAAATAATAATTATTAAATTTTTGAAAGACAATGCATTTATTACCGAATTTAAGCTAAGAAAAGACCATCCTGATTTACTTGAAATACAAAAAGCCTTAGAACCAACACTTGCCCGTAACCGCTGGTTAAATGAATCTGGTTATTTACCACCTATCTCGGCTAATTATTGGAAAATTGCTGCAAACTATTGGCTCATTCATCTTTCTGAGGTGCCCGAGTTGTTGGATGCTGTAGATAATGAAAGCGTATTTAAGCGATGCATTCTTGAAATGGGCTTGGAAGGCTTAAGAAATGTTATAGAGATTTTAGAGGATGAGGGTGAGCAAGAGAGACTTCAAAAAACATATGGCAAAAAGAAAATTCCGTTTTATTTAGGATGCGACAAGGATGATGATTTTGTTCAGTGTTTAGATTTATTTTTAAGGTATGTCGAAGATAGAGCCGGGGCTGCTTTTCCATTTAGTCAAGTTGGGATTGTTTATGCGCCTAACGTATATGGGAATGATAAATTAATAGAGGTGCTTGCCGCTTTAAATAAAGAAGCCGTGTTGGAAGATATTATCTTAACAGACTGCCTACAACATCCGGATGCTCTAGATAAGCTACTTGCTCTATTGATAGAGCAGGCACAAAGTAATCAATGGGAAGGACTGATTGTTATCCCTGAGCTTGGGAGTGATAAGACACTTAAAGAGGATGGGCTTGCGCTAAGAAATAAATACACGCTCCTGAATGATATAATCCTGAGTAATAAGCGTAAAAACAAATCAAAGGATGAGCGCTTTGAAATAGAGAAGACGTTTTCCGTCATAGATAATAGTACGGCTGCAGAAGAAGAGGAACCGGAAGAAGAGGAAGCGGAAGAGAAAGAGAAGCTGACATCAGCTCGGTTCTTAGCGCAGCTTGATCAACTTGAGCGGGAGAACGGGAACCAAACGTGGCCCTATCAACGAGGTGGTGCAGTACAATTACAATTGCAACAACAACAGCAAATGCAACAAGAACGACAGGTTCAACAAGAAAAGCAACATGTCATGCATCATATCGAAGAACAGGTTTTTGTGAGTGAACTGGTTACTCATGAGAATATTGATGCATTATTGGGTGATTTTTGGGAGAAATATAAGCAGGAGCATCCAGAAAAAATTCGTCCACAAGCCGCTGCATTAAATACAGGCACTGAATCGGACTTACAAGGTTTTTTCCACACTTGGGTCAATGCAAAAACAGGTGTAAAGGCAAAACATGTGATTCAAAGCATGACACTTGATGCAGCTAAAACACTATTAAAAAAACATACGCATTTAACCTCAGGTGTTTGTTTAACTAATTTACCGAAATGTTTTTTTACGCAGCCGGATAAAAATAATGCATTGGTCTTGTGTCATGATGTATCGCTAAGTTATTCAATTCCACCCACCCCTTTAACCCTTGAATTGGATACTGCACCTTCACCTTTGAGCCACTGGGAAGGTGATTTTCGCCAGTTTGCTCTTGATAAATATATAGGCGTTACGGAACAACCGAAACTAGAGGATTCTTGGGACGATGTATTGCTTTATGCTTATTTGCAGCCGCCGATATCGGCTGAAGCCAGTGAATCTGCGTTTCAGAATTTTTTAGGTAGAAAGATTTCTTTAGTCGAGAAAAGAAAATATACCGAACATGCCGATAAAATTAAAAAGAGCTGGTACGTTTTTGAGGCATCGTGTGCATATGCAGGAGAAAATAGCGGCCTTGAGGTATTTTTAAATAAAGTTTCTATCAGCGAAGATAGTTTGACGGCTGTTGATGCGATTCACTATTTGTGTCAAAACCAAGCTCAAGATTTAACCCGTTTCGCGAAGGATTTGTTTGGAGATAATGAGCAAGAAGCACGTGCGTTAGGACAAATTTATTATAAATTTGGCGCTGATGGCGTCACGACATTCTTAAGAATGCTTGAATCGATAGAAAAAACGCTAGGTCGAGAATTTTTAGCAGAATTTAAGGAGCATTATTTAAGTCATACAGACAATTTCACAGATTTAATGTCTGTGAAGTCTGCTAACGCCGTCGTTAACATGATAGAGACTTTGAAAAAAACTGATTCCGTGACGCAAGCAAATAAAAAAGTCTTTATGGTTGTGATGCAACAGCACATGCAATCGGTCGGTTGGGATCGTTTTGAACGCTTATGGGCGGCGTTTGACTATACCGTTAAAAAGCTCAATGACTCAGGTGGTTTAACGTTTGATTTAGAGGTGCTCGCTCGGGTTAAACCTGAAAACATGCTTGTTTTTATGGATAGAGTTTTAACAACCGTAGAAAATTTGCCAGAGGCAGGGCAGAAGGACTTCTTAAAACAATTAGGCACCTTAGATTTAACACACGGCGGTGTACATTACGCCGTGCAAAA
>JASJHH010000052.1:0-3622 GCA_033791145.1 Legionella sp. | reverse complement strand
GCGAAAGCCATTCAAAAAGCATTTAAAGACACACTTAGATTAACGACTTGTAAAGACGATGAACGAATAGGTCTGTTTGAGCAAGAAATGAACAGACGCCTTAATTTACTCCCCAACTCCAAAAGACTACAAGAAATACCTTTTGAGTTAATCTACTCAGAAACAGCAGAAGAAGAAGAGGAAGCATACAACAGCGGTTCTTACAACAGCGGTTCTTCTGGAACATCCCCCTCAACCTCACTTTAAATTATCTGCTAACGCGCTTTAGCTATCGCTTGCCTGAGTTTGCCAGCTTCCTCTGTTGATGCATCTGTCAGCGCAAGCAAGCGCTCCCAGTATGCAACAGCTTCTTGATTCAAGTGCCGTGCATATGCATCATATGCAAGCATCGCGAGTGCATCAGGCTGCTTTGGATTGTCTGCCAAAATTTGGGTTAAAAGCGCACGTGTTTTATCATCAAATGCCTGATGATTAAGCTCCCAAACACTTTGTGCATAATGCAGGGTATATTCATGATTATTTAGCGCAAGGCCATGCGACACAAGATAAGCCTCATGAGCATGTTGCCAATCCCCTGTTGACGCATACACACGCCCTAATAAAAACCAAGCCTTGGCATCTTTGGGTGTTTCTGAAAGGCGCGATTTTAAACGCTCAATCACCACATCAACACTGCCCAATGCCTCAATGACTTGTTTTGCCTCACGCTTTTTTGCTTCAGCAACTTGAAATGCCTGCCATGCCAGCCCGCCACCCCAAACCGCATACCCTACCACTAAAAAAACCGCTACAGCAGGTATTAAAGCAAAAAATAATATTTTTTTTTGTCTTAATGGATACAATCCAATGCTTAAGCCTAATATGGCTAAGGCAATTAAAACACCCCATTCAAGCATGTTGTGTTCTCCTGAAAAGCAAAACCAACCCCAAGCATAAAAATAAAACCGGCGCCCCCCAAAGGACATAGGTTGCCGATTTTAATGGCGGCTTAAACAAAATAAAGTCACCGTATCGCGCGGTTAAATAGCGTATAATCTCATCATCACTTTTGCCTAATTTGACCAACCCATACACTTCATCCCGTAAATCTTTGGCAAGTGGCGCATTTGAGTCAGCTAAATCTTGGTTTTGACACACCAAACAACGTAGTTCTCGCAATAAGCCTTTAAATTGCGCTGTTTGTTTTGGATTGTCTAATGGATATAATACTTCTGCGTGCCCGAATAACGGTATTAATAATAATAATCCTAAAGCACATGCTTTCATAACAAAGCCTGCCATTGCTTGAGCAGCACTTCATCCCAAATATTTGCTGTGAGCGCACCGACATGGCGATACCGAATCACGCCATTTGAATCAATCAAAAACGTTTCAGGCGTGCCATAAACGCCTAAATCAATCCCCGTTCGGCCTTCTTTATCTATGCCAATCAAACGATATGGGTTACCCCAAGTTTGAAGCCAGCGCATGGCATCAAACGCGTCGTCTTTATAATTTAAGCCATAAAGCGGCACGCCATTGTCAGCGAGTTTAAGTAAAAACACTTGCTCTGTTGCGCATACATCACACCAGCTCGCAAATACATGCAAAATAGCAGGATGACCCTGCATGCTTTCAGAAGAAAGCATCCGTGTTTTATCCCCTAATATCGGCACCTCAAATGCAGGTAATGGCTGATTAAGCTGTGCAAGCGGCAGCTCAGCTGGATTGAGTGATAAACCCCGCCAAAAAAAAGCAATTAACACCGCAAACACACAAAAAGGCAAAAGCCCCCAAATCATATTTTTTTTCATGCTGCTTTCCTCGGGCCTCGCGCACTGAGTAACGCTAAAAAACCACCGAATAAAATTAAAAATCCGCCACCCCAAATCCAACGCACACCGGGCTTAAACATAAGCCTCAGTGACCAAGCATCATCATCTAGTGGCTCACCAAGCGCGATATAAATATCACTGAATAATCCCGCATGAATCCCTGCATCACTCATGACCATGCGGGTGACATCATACATGCGTTTTTCAGGGCAAATGAGCAGGCTTTGTTTGGGGCGAGACAAAGCAAAACACGCTTTCGTGCCGGTGTAATTAGGGCCTTTTAGTGCAGAAACATCAGCTAATCTCACTTGATAACCTGCCCAATTAATCACCTCATCAGGGCTTAACTTAACATCTTGCTCTAAACCAAATCCTGCCGAAAAGCTTATCCCAAGCACTGCCACCGCAATGCCTATGTGCGCAAAAAACATACCTAAAAATCTTAAACTTATTTTCTTGATTGTATATAAGCTCTTGATAGTCGCAAGAATCACCCAAAACCCAAGTGCCAAGCCTAAAAACACGTATAACTGGATAGATTGCTTAAGCCATACAAAAATTAATCCTGCACTTAAAAAACTAAGCAAGATATCCCATTTTAATAAACCTAAAAGCCTTTGCCATGTATCTTGCTGAAAGCGCGCGTTAACTCCAAACCCCATTAAAGCGAGTACAGGCAGCATGAGTGGTACAAATACCGCATTAAAATAAGGCGCACCCACCGAGAGCTTGCCAAGGCCTAAGGCATCAATCATCAGTGGATACACCGTGCCAAGTAACACCGTAAGCATCGCCGTGCTTAAAAATACATTGTTTAGCAGCAACCCACCTTCACGTGACATTAAGTAAGGCTTTTGGATTTGTTTTAAGGCATCGGCGCGACACGCAAATAATAACAGCGAGCCACCTACGACTAGCAATAAAAATAATAAAATATAAAGCCCGCGTGCAGGATCAACCGCAAAGGCATGCACCGACGTTAATACACCTGATCGCACCAAAAAAGTCCCGATTAAACTCAATGAAAAAGCAGTAATCGCAAGCAATACCGTCCAGGCTTTTAACAGCCCCCGTTTTTCATTCACAAGCAGTGAGTGCAATAAAGCGGTGCCGACAAGCCACGGCATAAACGAGGCATTTTCGACCGGGTCCCAAAACCACCAGCCGCCCCAGCCGAGCTCCCGATAAGCCCACCAGCTACCCAAAGTAATACCTGCGGTTAAAAAACACCACGCAGCAAGCGTCCAGGGGCGTGCCCAGCGTGCCCAGACAGACTCAACGCGCCCAAGCCATAATGCTGCAATAGCGAGCGCAAAAGCCACTGAAAAGCCAACATAGCCCATATAAAGCATCGGCGGATGAAACAAAAAACCAGGGTCTTGCAATAATGGATTTAAATCACGCCCAGCGCTATTTAAGACCTCAAACTGCCGCAAAAATGGATTAGACGTACAGAGCAAAAATAATAGTAACCCAATACTTAAAGCCCCTAATACTTGTAATACGCGCTCATAAAAAATACGTTCTAATTTATTGCGACTCAACAAAACAATCGCAACCATCCAGCCACTTAAAATAAGCACCCATAAGAGCATGGAGCCCTCGTGCCCACCCCATACCGCGCATAATTTATAAAACCCAGGCAAAGACACACTGCTATTTAGCAGCACATAACGCACGGTAAAATCATCTTGTAAAAAAGCAATCACTAAACATAAATAAGCACACGCCACACACACGCTTTGTGCAATCACATAATAAGTCACGTTTTTTGGCGAGCATACTAAAAACAAAGCAAATAATAAGGC
>JASJHH010000051.1:0-8297 GCA_033791145.1 Legionella sp. | reverse complement strand
GCCTTCCTCCGGTTTGTCACCGGCAGTCTCCTTAGAGTCCCCACCATTATGTGCTGGTAACTAAGGATAAGGGTTGCGCTCGTTACGGGACTTAACCCAACATCTCACGACACGAGCTGACGACAGCCATGCAGCACCTGTTCTAACATGCCCGAAGGCACCCGATATCTCTACCGGTTTTGTTAAATGTCAAGAGTAGGTAAGGTTCTTCGCGTTGCATCGAATTAAACCACATGCTCCACCGCTTGTGCGGGCCCCCGTCAATTCCTTTGAGTTTTAATCTTGCGACCGTACTCCCCAGGCGGTCAACTTATCGCGTTAGCTGCGCCACTAAGTGAATTTATTCACCCAACAGCTAGTTGACATCGTTTACAGCGTGGACTACCAGGGTATCTAATCCTGTTTGCTACCCACGCTTTCGTGCCTCAGTGTCAGTATTAGTCCAGGTAGCCGCCTTCGCCACTGGTGTTCCTTCCGATCTCTACGCATTTCACCGCTACACCGGAAATTCCACTACCCTCTACTATACTCAAGTTTACCAGTATTATCCGACATTCCTAGGTTAAGCCTAGGTATTTCCCACATAACTTAATAAACAACCTACGCACCCTTTACGCCCAATAACTCCGATTAACGCTTGCACCCCCCGTATTACCGCGGCTGCTGGCACGGAGTTAGCCGGTGCTGTTTATGGTGGGTAACGTCATAGCAACTAGCTCTTAACCCGCTGCCTTTCCTCCCCACTAAAAGTGCTTTACAACCCTCGGGCCTTCTTCACACACGCGGCATCGCTGGATCAGGGTTGCCCCCATTGTCCAATATTCCCCACTGCTGCCTCCCGTAGGAGTCTGGGCCGTGTCTCAGTCCCAGTGTGGCTGTCCATCCTCTCAGACCAGCTACCGATCATCGCCTTGGTAGGCCTTTACCCCACCAACAAGCTAATCGGACGCAGGCTATTCTTAAAGCGTATGGCCCGAAGGTCCCATACTTTACTCCGTAGAGCTTACGCGGTATTAGCTTGAGTTTCCCCAAGTTATCCCCCTCTTTAAGGCATATTCCTACGCGTTACTCACCCGTTCGCCACTCGCCATCAAATTAACCGAAATCAATTCATGCTGCCGTTCGACTTGCATGTGTTAAGCGTGCCGCCAGCGTTCAATCTGAGCCAGGATCAAACTCTTCAGTTTGAACTGCTCTGTGCTTAATTATATTTAATAAAAAACATAACAAGCACTATATATACTACTGTACGGTGTTAGACTCCCAAATTTATTTCAAGGACGCCCACTCAGTTTGTTTCTTCAATTGCCAATGAACTTCGCCTAAAGCGTGTCGTGCATTTTACGGATTTCCACGACCCTGTCAATGCTTATTTTTACTTTTTTAACGAGAATAACAATAAAAACTCAAATCAGATGCATTAGCGGCATCGGCTTTACGTGTTTCTAATAATTTTTCATGCCAAATGGCTTTATCTAATTCAGGGAAAAACACATCTGCTTCAAATACATGATGCACGCGTGTTAAATAAATACACTCGGCTTTATCTAATGCAGCCTTAAAAATCTCAACGCCTCCTATTACCATTACCTCAGGCGCATCTTTTGCTAATAAATAAGCCGCATCTAAACTACGCACCACCTCAACGCCTTCAATCTCACAGCCCGTGCGACTCAAAACAATATTTAAGCGCTTTGGCAGAGGCCTGCCGATTGATTCATAGGTTTTTCGACCCATGATAATCGGTTTACCTACTGTATGTTTCTTAAAATGCGCTAAATCCGCTGGCAAGTGCCACGGCAATGCATTATGCAACCCCATGCCACCCGCTTCATCAACGGCAAGAATTAAACTAACTTTCGACATGAATACACTCCCGGTATGTTGCCATAGTCGCCGCTTGGTGAACTGCTGCAATTAAACTACCTGCATTGGCACGCCCACTGCCGGCTAAATCCAATGCCGTACCATGATCAACCGAGGTCCTAATAATAGGTAAACCTAAGGTAATATTAACCGCCCGCCCAAAGCTTGCGTATTTTAAAACCGACAAGCCCTGGTCGTGATACATCGCAAGCAATGCATCCAAGCCTTGCATGCCTGTTTTTGTAAATAAGGTATCTGCAGGCAATGGCCCACGTAATTTCAAGCCTTTCTCTCGCAATGCTGCAAGTGTTGGTGAGATAATTTCTATTTCTTCATCTCCCAAACACCCCGATTCTCCGGCGTGTGGATTTAAACCTGCAACGCCAATTGTTGGCATATCTATACCAAAATCGCATTTGAGTGCTGCATTTAAAATGTGAATGCTTTGATTCAAGCGCTTAGGTGTAATCGCAGCGGGTACTTCTCGAAGCGGCAAGTGCGTTGTAACAAGCGCCATACGCATGCTATCACTCACAAATAACATGACAACATCAGTCACATCACACGCTGCGGCTAAAAATTCGGTATGCCCTGTAAATAAAAATCCTGCTTGATTTAAGATAGCCTTATGAACAGGCGCTGTTACAAGCGCTTTAAATTCACCCGATAAACAAAGCTGCACTGCTTTTTCTAATAAATGCATCGTATAAGCTGCATTTCTTAAATCAAGCACACCTGCTTCAACACGACTTAGTCCAGGCAAATTTAATACCGTCAAGTGATTTTCAGCGACGATTGGCATATGGCCTAATTGATAATCATGAAACTCAATCTGCAAACCAAGCATAACTGCACGTGCTTTAAGTAATATTTTATCGCCTAATATGACCAATGGCGCGGGGTGCCCTGCTAACGCAAGACAAATATCAGGGCCAATACCTGCAGGCTCTCCCATGCTGACTAAAATTGGCATTAAGTAAGCGCTTTGTCCAAAATATGAACATAAGAAGTGCTTCTCACTTGCTGTTGCCAGCTTTCAACCGCTTCCATAAATTTACGTTGATGTAAAAACAAACGTACTTGCTGGCGTTGATAGGCGTCAGAATCATCTATATTTTTACGCTCGATTACTTCAACCAAATGCCAGCCAAACCCTGTTTTAATCGGATGACTCACCGTTTTAAGCGGTAGTGCTTTCATGACTTCAGCAAAAGCCGGCACGAGCTCTTCGGGGGTCATCCATCCTAAATCTCCACCATCTGACGCACTCGCTAAATCTCTTGAGTGCTGCTTGGCTAACACTGCAAATGATTTACCTGACTTTAATTGCTCATATAAATTATCAATCCGCTTTTTTGCTTGCTCTTCGGTGGTACTTGCATCTTGCTGAATTAAAATATGCCGTACATGTGTTTTTAAAACATCATGATGCTTATCTTGCTCTCTTACCGATACGAGCTTGATTAATTGCAGACCATTACCTGTTCGCAAAGGCCCTGCTATTTCACCCGCTTTCATGCTCACCACACGCTTGGCAAAAACCTCTGGCAGCTCGGCTAAATGACGCTCACCTAAATCTGCACTATCTACCGCATAATCTTCATTTGAAGTCATCATGGCCACTTGCTCAAAGGGCACACCTTGTTTGACTTTTTTTAATAAATCTTGTGCTTTCTTCTCTGCCCCTCGTAATTGTTCAGGGGTTGGCTCATCGTCTAATGCAATCACAATATGTTGCACATGAAAGCCTTGCGTTGTTTTTTCTTGTGCCATGGATATTTTTAAATAATCTTCAACTTGCTCTGCTGATACCATCACCTCATGTCCTACGGCTTGCTGCTGAATCCGAGCAATGGCTATTTCTTTTCGTAACGTCTCGCGATAAGCATCAAATGCTAAGCCTTCTTTTTTTAAGGCCTCTCGAAAATCGGTCAATGATAAATGATTATCTTTTGCAATTTTAGAAATCGTTTCATCGATTTCCGCATTATCAATCATAATGCCACTATGCTTTGCAATTTGAAGTTGAAGCTCTTGCGTAATTAGCTGATTTAACACTTGCTTTTGCAAAACATCTTCTGACGGCATGGGTGTTTTTTTAGTTTGTAATTGCTGCCGCATGATGGCTAAATGCTCATTCAATTCACTTTGTGTCACAACACTATCATTCACAACAGCAACAACGCTATCTAACTTTTCTGCCGTCGCGCAAAAAGTGCACCCCATCAAAATCAAAAACAACCATTTTTTCATGATAAAATCCTATTTATGAAATAAATCTTTATACGTCGGTAAATACGTACGAATTGTCGTTGCCGGATCGTTGCTCGATACGGAGCCAAGGCCTTTGAGTAACAACTGAATATACACACTATTATTGTACTGCGAGCCTTCTCTATCTAACGTTAAGCTATTAAAAGCACGTCCGGCAAAAGCGCGCACCGCCCAACAACAGGTTTCGTATTGTAATCCTAAAAAGGAAACCATATCTATGCGCTCACTGATATTGTAACTGTATACACCGACCGCACTCCAATGGTTATTCATCGGCCATGCAAAAGCAAGTGTTGCCTGATGTTCTGCCGTTAATGCTTCTTCACCATCTAGGAGCTGGATTAAATTACCATCGACTAAATAAGAATACATGAAACGAATAATATGATTTTCTTCAGGCTCATATTTCATACTCATATCAGCATTATCTGTCTCATTTTGAAAAACATCAAACGACCAACTCCCACTCACAGTCCATTGAGGCGTCATCGAATAGCTAATTACAGAGGCAATCGGCGATGATTTAGAAATAGGTGAGGTATACCCAAGCATTTTTGAATTATCAAGACATAATCCATCTCGCTCATAACAAAGCTGTACGTGTCTATCTGAAAAATAACGAAGTTGTCCCACCGAAAAACTCATTTTTTCTTCACCGTCATTATCAGCTAATAAGCGAGTTCTAAATGCATAGGCCAATTGATTGCCATCCGAAATGCGGTCAAACCCTGAAAAGCGATTCATACGAAATAATTGCTCATAGCGAAAAATCATATAGGCCGAATCAAAAGCGGGGTAATTTGATTGATCTTGATACGGCACATACAAATAAAATAATCTGGGCTCAAATGT
Organism: Legionella sp.; assembly: GCA_033791145.1. Taxonomy (GTDB): domain Bacteria; phylum Pseudomonadota; class Gammaproteobacteria; order Legionellales; family Legionellaceae; genus JAALKW01. The sequence goes on along the minus strand of JASJHH010000051.1, from coordinate 3,305 downwards.
TTGCGTATAACGCGCACCTTGCCACATCGTTTCACGCTCAAAGGTTAAACCAGCATCCGCATTGTACCGTGGTATCAAATGATTAAAAGAAGGCTTATATAACTTATCTTCTGAATGTAAATCATACTTATTTTCAACCACCTGTGCTGATGGTGTGATATACCCCCAAGGTTTTCGATAATCCAGTGATATTACAGGATTCACATGATAACGATTGCCTTCAAGTTGATCGACATCAAACCTGTTAGGCCAGCGAAACAAATCATACTGTGCACGCACCTCGAAATTAATATTCATTGGTAATTCTTTATATTCACCGCGCAATTGTAATTGTGGCAAACGCTGATAAATATCACTAATCGGACTTTGATTAATGGGCCTCACGGTTTGATAGGCTTGCGCCATGCCACGCGCAAACCAATGATCCCCTGTATAAGTTAATGCTGCTTCTTGACGTAACTGACTTTCGGTCATCACAGACATGTTATTATTAAAATCTTGTAAAAAATAATCATCTGAAATTTTCTGATAATTAATTGCAAGCTTTAACCTATCATTGAAGTCTGTATTTTCACGGACAAACACCGACCATCTATTACTAGAGAGCCCCTGCAACACAGGATAACTAGCCTCATGTGTTCGAACATATTTTCGAAACGCGCGATCCCCGGGTAAAAAATTGCCGCCTAAAACGCCTTCACTGTGCGCTGTCATAAACCGCGTGTCACCACCCAGCATAAATCCTCGTCGCGTATAAATATGAGGCATGAGAGTCGCATCATAATTCGGTGCCATGTTCCAATAATAAGGTAGAGCGATATCACCGCCACCAATATTAGAGTAACCCGATGTCGGTAATAGAAAACCTGATTTTCGTGCTTTTGAAGTAGGAAAACTCAAATAAGGCATATAAGCCACAGGTGTATCATGAAATTCAAGCACTGCATCTCGCGCAACCGCCTTATTTTCTGAGGCATAAAAACGCATCTCAGCTGCTCGAATCATCCATGACGTATCTTTTGGCGAACAGGTCGTATATGTCGCGCCCCGAAGGAGTAAGTCACGATTTTTAAAACGTTGAATTAAATCAGCCTTTCCAAAAGCTGGCAAAGTAGCATGTGCGTAAGCATGCTCGAATCGATATAGCGCATGCTCAATCATGCCACTTTTATCAACAGGATTTAAGCTGACACGACGCGCGCGCATCAAACGACCTGGTTCGGTATAAATGACATTGCCGAGTAATTCTACCTCGGTGACGTGCCCTGTTTTAGCATCGCGATAAAGATAAGCCGTCTCGGCTGAAACCACATGCTCATCATATTGCACATTGACATGCCCTCTGAGCTTTGAGCGACCCGATGAAACAAATGAAACATCATCTGCTTGTACACGAATTAAGCGCGTGTTTTTTTTATCCGTAACAACCCCATGAAAACGCGGTGTCATCTGATAAGCGCCATGACACATCGTATTGCTCGCATCGTCTTGCCAACCCAAACATGAGCCAATTTTTGCACGCTTTAACCCATCCCAAGGAAGCTCGGAGGCAATCACGCACGCCTCTACCACCTCAACCGTATTGGCTATAGCAAAACGTGCTGAAAGAAGCCCAATTCCTAGGCAGAACCAAAGAAAGAGCTTTCCAAAACATAATACCCTATAATTTTTCATGTTCAGCGTCACAAAAATGCCTTATGATGCACAAAAAATATCATCGCTCAAAAAGGCGGAGAGTATACCATGCTTACACGACAGAACGCACTGCATACTTGGTTAAACAGTTTGGGTGATTACTCGTCATTTGAGCTGACTTCTTTGGCCGGAGATGCGAGCTTTCGTCGCTACTTTAGGCTGCAAAACAACACCTCAAGCTTTATCGTCATGGACGACCCACCTGAAAAAGCAAAAAAAGAAAACCTCTTAATTTTTGTTAATATTGCCCGCGCTTTAGCATCTTCAGGCATTCGAACCCCTGAAATATTAGCAGTTGACTTAAAACAAGGCTTTGCTTTATTAGAAGATTTTGGTGATACGCTTTTATTTGATGAAGTTGCATCAGAAAAAACCTCACAACACTATCAGCTGGCGCTTCAAACTTTACATAAAATACAGCAATGCACTGTACAAACGCCAAAGCTTAATGTTTTTGGCTTGTCCTTTATGAACACTGAGCTTCAATTATTTTATACCTGGTTTTTAGACCACGGACTTAGCATAACGCTTAGTCATGCCGAGAAAAAATGCTTAAAGCAGGCATTAACTTACATTACCGAACAAATTATAAAGCAACCACAATGCTTTGTGCATCGAGACTACCATGCTCAAAATTTATCGCTTGTTGGTCCTGACAATCAAAAAGCACTCGGGGTCCTCGATTTTCAAGATGCCGTGCAAGGCCCTTTTACCTATGATTTAGTCTCTCTCTTAAAAGACGCCCGCGTCCCATGGCCTAAAGAAACGTGCCTGCAACGACTAAACTATTTTTATGATACCCTGCCCAACAACTACGGCTGGTCACGCGATGCCTTTGAACATGGCTTTCACCTTTGCGGTTTACAACTTCATCTGAAAATTTTAGGTATTTTTTGCAGGCTCGACCAACGCGATGGAAAATCACACTATCTAAACAACTTACCGCTTGTTTTAAAATACGTTTTAGACGGCTTGGACCACCTAAGTCTAGAAAAACCACTGCGCCCATTTTATGATTTTATGCAGACACGGGTATGCCCTTTATTTAATGAGAAAAAAATATCATGAACACAGCACTTCTTTTTTCAGCCGGTCGAGGATTACGTCTGCGCCCACTGACAGATACAACGCCTAAACCGCTTTGCACGATTAACGACATAGCACTGATTGAGTATCACCTTACCAAGCTCTCAAACAGCTCTATTTCTCGCGTCTTAATTAACCATGCATACTTAGGCGGCCAAATTAAACAACACCTTAAAACCAAAACATTTAAAAATCTGGATATTATTTACATTCCCGAACCACCAGGCGGGCTTCATACCGGCGGAACCATTCTAAATGCCCTCCCACAATTAGGGAACATGCCTTTTTTAGCCATCAATGCTGATATTTTTACCGATTATAATTTTTCAAATTTGATTTGCCCTAAAGATAGCCTGGCACATTTAGTATTAATTCAAAATCATCGCCGCTTGCCCGCTGATTTCGGTTTAACCCAAGATAAACAACTCTGTAATACACCCGCTAATTATACTTTTTCAGGAATAGCGTGCTACAAGCCTGCATTTTTTAAAAACAAGCAGTCCGGTCGAACATCGCTGATTCCC
>JASJHH010000050.1:0-21020 GCA_033791145.1 Legionella sp. | reverse complement strand
GACGTTGATAGGCAAGGTGTGGAAGTGCAGTAATGTATGAAGCTAACTTGTACTAATGAGCCGAACGACTTGGCCATATCACCTGATAGAACAAAAAAGTATAGATAATAAGCGCAAGCTTCTAACAAATTACCCTTGAATATCTACCTACGCCACCCGGCTTGTCCGGGTGGTCTATGGATGCCCCGAACAAGTCGGGTCACGTAGGCGGTATTCGAGTCCCAGTTTCCTGGCGACAATAGCAGTCTGGCCCCACCTGATCCCATTCCGAACTCAGTCGTGAAACGGACTAGCGCCTATGATAGTGTGGTGTTTCACCATGCGAAAGTCGGTCATCGCCAGGATTTTTTTTAAAGCAGCTTAAATTTATTTAAGCTGCTTTTTTTTATTTAAAATAAACCAGCATACGCTATCTCGGTATCCTCGCTTCCCGGCTGCTCAGCCCCTAAGGTATGCTCATTTTTTGTGCAATAAGAGATATATACGCTATACTTTCCTATATACATCAATAGTAAATATAGGAAATAGGCCATGCGGAGATTAATCAAGCATATAATAGCATTTGTTTTAACGATGACTTTAGGTTTACTGAGTGCAAATTTATCTGCTGATAAGGCAGATAAGCCTGATAATCCCTTAGAAAAATATATCGTTAAGGACTTCGATAAATCCAGACATACGATTAAGGATTTAGATAAACCCAGCCATACGATTAAGGATTTAGATAAACCCAGTCATACGATTAAGGACTTAGACAAAGAACAGCATACTGTTAAACCATTAAAAAGATAGCGATTTTTAAATTTTAGTGCGTTGAATGCCAGCGTGGCACTATCGCGCTATACTCTTAAAATACACCATCTAAATAAAGCTAATTAATCATGCAATTTTATTTTTTATTAATACTATTAAGCCTCGGTGCATGTGATACAAATACAAAAAATTCCGCGCAAGGCTATGCTGAATCAGAAGATTTATATCTAACCTCGCCTTATTCAGGGACTTTACGTAGCTTGGCTATTGCTCGTGGCGCACACGTTAAAAAAGGTGATTTAATTTTCCAGCTAGATTCAAATCCTGAAGCATTACAATTATCAGAAATAGAAAAGGTTTTAGCTGAAGAGCGTGCGTTACTACAAGATTTGAAGCAATCCAAACGAGAACCAGAAATAAATGCGGCGATAGAAAAGGTGAATCAGGTTTCTTCCCAACTCAGTTTAGCGAAATTACGGATGAAGCGTTTTCGTGAACTTTATGAAAAAAAAGCAGGGACTTTAGATCAATCAGATGCAGCAAAGTATCGATTTGAAGAGATCCAGGCATTAAAAAAACAACGAGAATATGAGCTTGAATTTGCAAAGCTCAGTGCACGACAAGATAAAATTTTTGCGCAAGCCGCAAAAGTAAATGCAGTGACAGTAAAAAAAGATTTTTTTGCATGGCAGGTTGCACAAAAATCAAGATATGCCCCAGATGCAGGTACAATCGCAGATACTTTTTTTGTTGAAGGGGAATGGGTGCCAGCAGGAAAACCCATTTCGGCCATTCAAATGCCTAAATATATCTGGATTAATTTTTTTGTGCCAGTAAAATTATTACCCAAAATTCATGCAGGTCAAACAGTTAAATTAACTTGTTCCGGTTGCTCATCAAGCGAAGGCGTGATTGCTTATATTGCGCCTGAAGCAGAGTATGCACCACCGCTTGTTTATAGTCGTGATAATAATAGTAAACTTGTTTTTCGTGTAAAAGCAAAGCCGATGAAGCCGGGGCTTTATAAGCCTGGCCAGCCTGTTACCGTGACTGGTTTTTAAGATGCAAAATAAATTTATTATTGATGTGCAGCATTTAAAAAAAGCATTCAATCAACAAATAGCCGTACGTGATTTAGATTTGCAAGTAAAACCCGGCGAGGTATTTGGTTTTTTGGGCCCTAACGGTAGTGGTAAAACAACAACCATTCGAATGCTCTGTGGTTTATTAACCCCTGACTCAGGCACTGGTACGTGCTTAGGCTATGATATTTTAAAGGCATCCAGAAAAATCAAACAACACGTCGGCTATATGACGCAAAAATATAGCTTTTATACTGATTTAAGCGTTGAAGAAAATTTGCAATTTATTGCACAGGTTTATGGGGTTAAGCAGCCTAAAAAAGCAATAGAACGAGTGCTTGAACAAATAGGCTTAGTTGCACGCCGTTCGCAACTAACCGGCGAATTATCTGGCGGTTGGAAGCAACGGGTTGCATTAGCCGCGTGTTTATTGCATGAACCGGCTTTATTGTTATTAGATGAACCAACGGCAGGGATTGATCCCATTGCACGACGTGAATTTTGGGATACGATTCATGCTTTAAGCGAACAAGGCGTAACAACTTTGATGGCAACGCATTATATGGACGAAGCCGAACGCTGCACACGCCTTGCTTATCTTGCTTATGGAGATTTAATTATTACAGGTACCGTAGATGATGTGATAAAAGCCACAGATTTAAATACTTGGGAAATCAAAGGGGATATCACCACCGAATTATTACAAGCAGCAAAAAAAATCACAGGCGTTAGCCAAGCTGCTTTGTTTGGGCGATGTATTCATGTGTCAGGATTAGATAAAAATTTAATAGAATCAGGCCTTAAAGCACTTAAAAAAACGAGAAAAATAAGTTGCCATCCCATCGAGCCGACACTTGAAGATGCGTTTATTCGCTTGGTGGAGCAATCAGAAGGAGAGTTAGGGTGAGTGTTGCATGGATAGGGCGCTTAAAAGCCGTGATGGCCAAAGAATTTATTCAAATGCGAAGGGACAGAGCAACCTTTGGCATGATGGTTGGGATTCCACTGATTCAGCTGATTTTATTTGGTTACGCAATTAATATGAACCCGCGTCATCTACCAACCGCGATTGTTGGAGATACGCAGAGCGTATTTGCACGACGTATTTTAAGCAGCATGGAGCAATCGACTTACTTTCGTTTCATTGCACCGAGTGTAACAGAGCAAGAAGCATCGCATTTATTTAAAACAGCACAAGTACAGTTTGTGGTAAATTTTCCGCCTGACTTTTCGAGCGATTTAGTGCGTGGTCTGCGTCCTGCTGTGCTCCTAGAAGTCGATGCGACCGATCCCGCCGCAACCACGCGTGCAGTTGATGTATTTAAAAGTTTGCCAAGCCAAGTATTGGACTGGGAAATAGACGGTAATCTAAGCCATTTAAAACCACAGCCACCACCGTACCAAGCATTTGTACATTCGGTTTATAATCCACTTGCGATTACGGCATATAATATCGTCCCAGGATTGCTTGGTGTGGTATTAACCATGACGCTTGTGATTGTGACGGCCCTTGCGATTACACGAGAATATGAACGGGGCACAATGGAAAATTTATTGGCGACGCCACTTAAGCCACTTGAAGTGATGGTTGGAAAAATTTTGCCTTATATTTTAGTAGGCTATCTACAGGTGCTTTTAATTTTAGGCTTTGCTAAATATTTATTTGGTGTTCCAATGGTGGGCAATGTGTTATTATTATTGCTGCTTTGTTTGCCGTTTATTGCAGCTAATTTAGCGATGGGGCTGACGTTCTCAACACTTGCGAGTAACCAATTGCAAGCGGTTCAAGGTGCAATGTTTTTCTTTTTGCCTTCGCTTTTGCTGTCTGGTTTTATGTTTCCTTTTCATGGGATGCCAGAATGGGCACAAGTGCTTGGGAATATATTGCCACTCACGCATTTTTTAATAATTGTACGTGGTATTTTACTCAAAGGCAGTGGGTTTTTAGATGTATGGTGTGAATTAATTCCTATTTTAGGATTTATGTTAGTTGTGATGTTGATAGGTGTTAAGCGTTATCGTCAAACACTAGATTAAAGGTAGGTGTATGCAAGATTTTAAAAACAAACGTATTTTACTGGGTATATGTGGTGGCATTGCAGCTTATAAAGTAGCTTATTTAGTTCGTGAGTTAATTCAATTAGGCGCTGAAGTGCAAGTCGTGATGACTGATGCAGCGCAGGCGTTTATCACGCCGATGACACTGCAAGCTTTAAGTGGTCGTGCAGTTCGAACTAACTTATTTGATACAGCAGCAGAGCAAGCAATGGGACATATTGAGCTTGCACGCTGGGCTGATTATTGCGTGATAGCGCCAGCTACGGCAAATACAATTGCAAAGCTTGCAAATGGTTTGGCAGATGATTTACTTTCAACGCTTGCCCTGGTCTTAAAAATACCGCTTTTAATTTGTCCTGCCATGAATCAAAGCATGTGGCATCACGATGCAACACAGTCCAATATCAAAAAATTAAAAGTACGAGGTGCTTTAATTATTGGGCCAGGTGAAGGCCTGCAAGCTTGTGGCGATGAAGGCTTAGGCCGTATGGTTGAAGTATCTACTATTATTAATGCCTTGCGCTTGCAGGATATAAACCAAATATTAGTCGGTCAAAAAGTTTTGATTACAGCAGGGCCTACACGCGAGGCTATTGATCCTGTGCGTTATTTAAGTAATCAGAGCTCTGGAAAAATGGGCTATGCACTTGCAATAGCAGCACATATTGCAGGTGCTGATGTGACTTTAATCAGTGGCCCATCAGCATTAACGCCGCCTGAAGGCGTTAATTTTAAATTGGTCGATTCGGCAGATGCCATGCACAAAGCTGTTATGGCTGCTTTAAAACCAGGCATGATTTTTATTGGGGCAGCCGCTGTCTCTGATTATGCGCCCGATGTAGCTTCAGATATCAAACTAAAAAAACGAATGCACCAAGATTTAATGCTTAATTTCAAACAAAACCCTGATATTTTAGCTGATGTCGCACGTAGCAAAAAAGCGTGTTTTGTGATGGGATTTGCGGCTGAAACGAATGATGTAATTGCATATGCACGTAAAAAATTAGAAAAAAAACAGCTAAATTGTATTGTTGCCAATCAAGTAGGCAATGGCCTTGGTTTTGATACAGATGAGCATGCAGCAACTATTTTAACGCAATCGACCCAAATTAACTTATCTAAAACACATAAAACACGTCTTGCTGGGCAATTGGTTGCATTTCTTGCGACAAGCTTGCAAAATAGCGAGCACGTTTCTTCTGAAAAAAATAAAACTTATGATATCTATCAAACCTGCGATTCAACTTAAAATTCTAGACCCACGTGTAGGAAAAAACATTGATTTACCGAGCTATGCAACCCCTGGTTCTGCAGGGCTTGATTTGCGCGTGTGCATTGATTCCCCCCTTCAAATTGCAGGTGGTGAGACTGTTTTATTACCTACGGGCCTTTCGATTTATATTGCAGACTCGAATTTAGCGGCTGTGATTTTACCGCGCTCAGGGCTTGGGCATAAGCATGGCATCGTACTCGGTAACTTAGTGGGCTTAATTGATTCAGATTATCAAGGTGAGCTCAAAGTCTCTTGTTGGAATCGAAATCAAGAGCATTTTACGATAGAACCAGGTGACAGAATTGCACAATTGGTATTTTTACCTGTGGTACAGCCAAGCTTTAAAATCGTCACGGATTTTGATGAAACTGACCGCGGAGAAGGTGGTTTTGGTAGTTCAGGGAGGCAGTGATTCATGACCGAAATAATTAATTATCAGCGACGAGATATTTCACCGACTGTTTTTCGCGCTTATGATATACGTGGCATTATTGGCGAAGCGCTTGATGAGCATGCTTTTTATATGATTGCACAAGCCATTGCTTGTGAATTAAATGCACTTAATAGAACTCAAATTTGTCTTGCGCGTGATGCAAGATTAAGTAGTCCTGCTCTTGCTCAGGCATTAAAGCAAGGCTTATTGGATAGTGGCATTGATGTGTTTGATTTAGGCGAAGTGTCGACGCCTGTTATGTACTATGCAACAAAAACGGTCGGCATTGATAGTGGACTGATGGTAACAGGCAGCCATAATCCGGCTAATTATAACGGTATTAAAATTGTTTTAGCGGGTAAAACATTAGTTGAGGCTGATATTGCAGCATTATACGCTCGTGTTTTATCGGGCGAGATTAAATTAGGTGCAGGTAAAGCACAGCAGCTTTTGATTATACCCGATTATATCAAACGAATTGTTGAAGATATTACGATTAAGCGCCCACTTCGAGTGGTCGTTGATTGCGGGAATGGCGTTGCTGGTGCAATTATACCTTCGGTATTAAGGCAATTAGGGTGTGAAGTCATTGAGCTCTTTTGTGAAGTAGATGGGACTTTTCCTAATCATCATCCTGATCCAACTGTTTTAGAGAACCTTATAGATTTAAGGGCAGAAGTTAAATTACACCAAGCCGATGTTGGGTTAGCATTTGATGGCGATGCAGATAGATTAGGTGTGATTACGGACAAAGATGAAGTCATTTGGCCTGATCGCTTGATGATGCTTTACGCAACGCATTTATTAAAAGCAGTACCAGGTTCGACCATTGTGTACGATGTTAAATGTACGAGTCATTTGGAGCCCGTGATTCAAAAAGCAGGTGGTGTTGCCAAGATGTGTCCAACGGGACACTCCATCGTTAAAGGCATTATGAAAGAAACCAATGCGGCATTAGCAGGTGAAATGAGCGGGCATATTTTCTTTGAAAATAGATGGTATGGGTTTGATGATGCATTATATAGTGCCTGTAGGTTACTTGAAATTATGGGTGCTTCAGAGCAAAAACTAAGTGCTTTATTTGATGCGATTCCAAATAGTGTGAATACACCTGAGCTTAAAATTCAAATAGCTGATGAGAAAAAATTTGAATTGGTGAAGCGTTTTGTTGATGAAGCAAACTTTGAAAATGCAAAGAAAATTTTAATAGATGGGTTAAGGGTTGAATTTTCAAATGGCTGGGGGCTGATACGTGCCTCGAATACAACTCCCTGTTTGGTTGCACGATTTGAAGCTGATGATGCTAAAAATCTGAATGAAATTCAAGCGCTTTTTAAGGCCGAACTCCATGCATTGGATAAAAGTTTAGACATTCCATTTTAATTAATTCAAACTTCAGCTAAGATAAAATACATATATTTTTAAATGGGTGGAATGGTATGACAGCAAGTGATATGTCGGATGAAACCCTGATTCAACTGATGGAAAGTCAGCGTGAATCACTGATGGGTGATGAGTTTGATTTTTTATCGCCAATTGAAATTCTTGCTGTTTTATCATGGCGATTAGCTGATTTTCATGTTTATATCACAACGCCAACATTTGAGCGCTTTCAAAAGCCTAAGTTATTATTGCCTGAGCCATTGCTAGAGCCTGAATCAAAACAATTGGAATTTGTCTATCCTATTCTTGATTTTGGAGATCAACTGAGCACCTCAAAGGGTGAGGATGGCTATGCAGCTGGTTTTTCAATGTGTAAGCTTTATTTTACGATTGAAAAAATGGTGGCATTGCTGATCGATCGTTTAAAAGAGGCCGGTGTTGATGAGCAAACGGAAGTTCAAATTGCCTTAGGTGGTCATGAGTTTGCACAGCGCAAAGGTTTTGAGTCGATTATTAATTTAAAATACAATGTCGTGGTGACTAATTTTGATCCAGGAACATGGGGTGAAAACTATTTACAAAACGTCAAACAACTCTCAGAACAAGGCTATGGTTATCCACCAGAAGCACCTAGAGATACTTATCGTCATGTAAGCTCAATAAGTAGTAGAGGCGGTTAGGCATAAATAAGTACCACCGAAATTGATCAATTAAAACACCTTATTTACAGTGGGCTCTCGCTTAGCTGGAAATTACTGTGACAGTTGATATTGGGGAGGGAATTAATCTATTTATCTCTATATAGTCTATAATTGAATCAAACAAACTTATTTAAAGTCAAAATGCCATCTAATTATAGAGAGATTGATTTTAAAATAGCTGATAAAGATATCATCATCGCGGGCATGGCAAGGCCTGGATATCGCGATACAACGGTTGAGGAAGACATTCAATTTTTATCTAATCAGCATTACACCATGATTATTGGTTTGCAGCCTGAGGACTTCTACCAGAAAGTGGCCCAAAATTGTCATCCTCCAATTGAATATATCGCACAAAGTGTAAAAGATTTTTACCCGCCGACGATTGAGCAGCTTGAAACCATTTCTAATTTGATTAATACCAAAGTAGCAGAAACAGACTCCAAATTTGTGATTCACTGTGGAGAAGGATTTGGTCGCACAGGGACCGTGTTGGCTGCATTAAAATTAAAAGAATTGATGATGGCGATATCACCAGAGGCGTTAATCAATGAAGATAAAACAGAAAAAATTAAGCTAGGTCAGCATGCATCTAAACCAGGTTTGTTTGATTGTACCCCAATGGTAAAAAAAGCCATTGAAACTGTTCGAAGTTTCCAAAATAAGGATGGGTCTGTCGAAAAAGAAGGGCAAGTGAATCAATTACATAAATATCAGCGTTATCTGATTCAAAAACTGAAGAAAGATAGCGCGTTGGTTGAGGTTGCTCATAAATTTCGTAGTTTAAAAGATTTAAATCAAGCTGAATTTAAAACAGCGTTAGATACCATTTGTGAAGCAGTGGTAGATGGTTACCAGTTATCAGCGCTTTTAGGTGTTTTTGACGAAGTGAATCGTGACGATGTTTTTTTTCGATTAAATAAAAAATTATCTACGCTTATTCATACAGCGTTTGAATTTAACGATGTATTTGAGCATTTGAATGAGGCACAGCGTGAGTTTGTGTTAGAAAATTTAGATGATTTAAAGTTTGATGTAAAAAGCTTTATAGAATACGCAGATGACCTAGGCTTGATATTGCAGCCGCTTAATTCATTACACTGCAAGTTTGTTCTTGATAAATTAAAACCTGATTTACTTGAAGTCATAAAAGAGGCATCTGATTTGAATGTAGTGCTTACATCGTTAGACCTTTCTCAAACACAATTATTTATTTCAGTATTAAAGGCGCATTTTAAAAAGCTTCTCAGTAATGGTTTTGCTTTTGCGCTGGTGGTGGAAGGACTTAAGGATGTGCAAATTCGCTCTATTTTTGCAGCACTCGGAGGGGATTTGACGGATATCATTCATGATGATTATGAATTAGGGCGTGTTTTGAGGCATTTGAATCAAACCCTTTTTCATCAAGTGCTGAATGCTTCTAGTTATTTGATTAAAAATCCCTCTAATGTCAATGCCGTGCTTTATGAATTAGATATCCCGCAGCGCTTACCGTTTTTAATGACATTACAAGATAAGTTACCTGAAATGGTGAGTGATCTTCATGATTTACGGTTTCTATTGATGAGCGTAACTGATGAAGAAGCTCTGTTTGTATTAACTTGCTTAAAAGATATATTACCGAAGCTGATTGTTAAGTTGGATGATTTGCTTGAGATACTGGGGCCTTTGAGTCAGCAAAAAAGTGATGTATTTATGGATGTACTGGGAGATACACTAGATCAACTTATTGTTGACGAGGAAGGTATGGATGCCTTATCTTTTGTTTTAGATGCGAAAAAAGCCGAAAATACAGTAGAAAAATTTCAAGCATTTAAAGCAGATTATCATGCAGAGCAGTCAAGTGAGCAAGATGAATTAGATGAGTCAGATAAAGCGTCAGGTAGAAACGCGCCTTTAGATAGTTCCTAGTTGAGCATTAGGTGGTGCTAAGCAGTTATTCAATACAAAAGGTCAACTTTTTGTAGACAGAGTGGTATACTTTATTTTGTTTATAAATTCTGTTTCCAAAGAGGACGATACTCACTGTGAATCAACAAAGACCGATTAATTTAGATTTGGGAAGTATTAAATTTCCACCGATGGCGATTGCATCTATTTTGCATCGTATATCAGGCGTTGTTTTATTTATATGCTTACCGATTATGCTTTATTTTTTACAGCAATCACTCGCATCAGAAATTTCGTTTCTGCATTTAAAAAATCTTATTATGACTTGTGTGTTGTATAAGTTTTTAATTTGGGCTTTTAGTGCTGCCTGGCTTTATCATTTATTAGCCGGCATTCGACATCTATTAATGGATATGGGCATCGGTGAAACAGTTGATGCTGCGCGTCGTAGTGCATTGATTGTGATTGGGCTGTCTATTTTAGGAGTCTTGATGATGGGGGCATGTTTATGGTCAGCAGCGTAACTAGTTTAACGGGAAATGGCTTAAAAGATTGGCTTGTTCAGCGATTAACAGCGGTTTATTTATTGATTTATTCTATTTTATTTGTTGCTATCTGGGCAGGATGTTCGCCTTGGCACTATACTAATTGGGTTGCATTGTTTCATACGTCATGGTTTCAAGTTGCAACAGCAATCGCTTTGTTTTCGATTTTGCTGCATGCCTGGGTTGGTCTTTGGACGGTTACAACAGATTATATTAAAGCAACCGGTTTACGGTTGATGGTCCAGGGCTTGGTATTGCTTGTATTGCTGAGTCAGTTGATTGCTGGCTTCATGATAATTTGGGGACAATAATAATGGCATTGGCACGAAAAAATGTATTTGATGCAGTGATTATAGGGGCGGGAGGTGCTGGTATGCGTGCAGCCCTTCAGCTTGCGAATTCAGGGCTTAAAGTGGCTTTGCTTTCTAAAGTATTTCCGACGCGCTCACATACTGTATCTGCTCAAGGTGGGATTACTTCAGCACTCGGTAATGCTGATGAAGATGATTGGCGTTGGCATATGTACGATACAGTCAAAGGGGCTGATTATATCGGTGATCAAGATTGCATTGAATATTTGTGCAAAATGGGTCCTGAAGCCGTGTATGAGCTTGAGCATATGGGCCTGCCTTTTTCACGCATGGATAACGGTAAAATTTATCAGCGACCTTTTGGTGGGCAGTCGAAAAATTTTGGTGGTGAGCAAGCCGCACGTACGTGCGCAGCAGCTGATAGAACAGGTCATGCTTTATTGCATACGCTTTATCAACAAAATATTAAAGCAAAAACCCATATATTCAGTGAGTGGCTAGCACTTGATTTAGTGCGTGATGCAGATGGCCGTGTTGTTGGTACAACGGCTTTATGTATGGAAACAGGTGAAATTGTTTTCTTTCAGGCGCGCATTTGTATCTTAGCAACAGGCGGAGCCGGTCGTATTTACCAATCAACAACCAATGCGCTGATTAATACGGGCGATGGGTTCGGTATGGCCTTAAGAGCTGGCTTGCCGTTGCAAGATATGGAAATGTGGCAATTTCATCCAACAGGTATTGCAGGCGCAGGTGTGTTGGTTACAGAAGGCTGTCGTGGCGAAGGCGGTTATTTAATTAACCAAGAAGGCGAGCGCTTTATGGAGCGTTATGCGCCACATGCAAAAGATTTGGCCTCGCGCGATGTTGTTGCACGCGCGATAGCGCTTGAGCTTCGAGCCGGCAAAGGATTTGATGTGGGTGGCGTTGATTGTGTCAAATTAAAGCTTGACCATTTGGGGGGGGATTTAATTAAATCGCGCTTACCAGGTATTCGAGAGCTATCTAAAACCTTTGCAGGCGTTGATCCTATTGTTGATGCCATTCCTGTTGTACCGACCTGTCATTATAGTATGGGTGGTATTCCAACGAATATACATGCACAAGTATTAACGCGGCATAAAGGCGCTGACGCAATCGTTGAAGGCTTATATGCCGTCGGTGAGTGTGCTTGTGTATCCGTGCATGGTGCAAATCGCTTGGGAGGCAATTCACTGCTTGATTTAGTGGTGTTTGGTCGTGCAGCAGGCTTGCACGTTGAAGAATTGTGGCAAGGGAATCATTTGCCTGATTTGGGTCATATCAGTGATGATGATGTTGATGCGTCACTGTCGCGTTATATGCGCTGGGAAAACTCATCAACTACAGGTGAGAGTCCGGCTGCCATTCGAGATGCAATGCAACGGGTTATGCAGGAAGATTTTGGTGTATTTAGAACGGGTGAAGTGATGGAGGAAGGCGTGAAACGCCTAGCAGCATTACGTGAACGATTGGCGTCTTCAAGCTTACTCGATAAAAGCCAAGTGTTTAATACCGAACGAATTACGGCGTTAGAATTAGATAATTTAATGGCAACAGCCTGTGCAACAGCCGCATCTGCTTTAGCGCGCACAGAAAGTCGTGGTGCGCATAGTCGGGAAGATTATCCTAAACGTGATGATGCACACTGGATTAAGCATACGCTATACCTTGAGACGGGGGATGCAATTGATTATCGCCCTGTTAATCGTTCACCCAAATATGTTGAGCCACTTGAGCCCAAAGAACGTGTTTATTGAAGAGGATATATTATGACGGATAGTCGAACACTGGATTTATCTATATATCGATATAATCCTGAGGTAGATAAAAAGCCTTATATGCAGCATTATTCGCTGGATGTGTCACTTCAAAATGATCCCATGTTGTTAACTTTGCTTGAGCGTCTTAAAGCGGAGCAAGATCCAACACTTTCTTTTCGTCGTTCGTGCCGAGAGGGGGTGTGTGGTTCTGATGGCATGAATATTAATGGTGCCAACGGACTGGCATGTGTCACTGCTCTTTCTGGTCTAAAAACCAATCGTGTGGTGATTAGGCCTTTAACTGGATTTCCTGTTGTACGTGACTTAATTGTTGACATGACTGCTTTTTATAAGCAGTATGAACGTATTAAACCCTATCTTCAAAATGATGCCGTGCCACCTGCGCGTGAGCGGTTACAATCGCCTGAAGAAAGAGCCAAGTTAGATGGATTATATGAATGTATTTTGTGTGCGTGTTGCACCAGTTCTTGTCCTTCGTCTTGGTGGAACCCTGAAAAGTTTGTTGGGCCTGCAGGATTATTGCAGGCACGTCGTTTTTTAGCGGATAGTCGTGATACAGCGACTGAAGCACGTCTGGAAGACATGCAAGATCCGTTTAGTGTATTTCGCTGTCGAAGCATTATGAATTGTGCTTCGGTTTGTCCGAAGGGACTCAATCCAACAGAGGCTATTGGAGAAATCCGAAAGCAAATGTTGAAAGACGAAACCTGATGGCTCTGTTCGTTGGAGAATGTTCTCATGAGTGACACCTTAAAAAAAGCTTGGGAAACCGCCTATTTATCAGGTGGAAACATGGCTTATGTTGATGGTTTATATGAAGATTATTTAGAAAATCCTGCTTCTGTTTCTGAATCATGGCAAGCCGTTTTTCGTGCATTACCTAACAATAAAGATGGGCATGCGGACGTATCTCATCGCGCACTTCGAGCGCATTTTTTAGAGCAAGCAAAACATCCTAAAGTAGCAATGGCAGCAGTTGCTAATACAGGAGATGATAAACAAAGACGTGTTGCCGATTTAATTAATGCGTATCGAGCCAATGGCCATTTGGCTGCAAATCTTGACCCACTTGAGATGTTGGAGCGAGAAATACCTCCAAATTTAATGCTTGGGTATCATGATTTAAATGAAGCCGACTTAAACCAATCTTTTTTTGCAGGTGAGAGCTTTTCTAAGCAACCGATGCCGCTTAAAGCGATTCAAGCCGCATTAAAGCAAACCTACTGTGGCAGTATCGGCATTGAATATATGCATATTGCCTCAGCTGAAGAAGTGAGTTGGATTCAGGATAAACTTGAATCGACCAATGGACGGTTAGCGGTTGATGCTGAGCGGAAAAAAGAAATTCTAACTGAGCTGATTGCAGCCGAAGGTTTAGAACGTTATTTAGGCACGCGTTATGTGGGGCAAAAGCGTTTTTCGCTAGAAGGCGGAGACGCACTGGTTCCAATGATGAATGAAATCATTCGTGCAGCAGGTAAAAATGCGGTGCGTGAAGTGATTGTGGGCATGGCACATCGTGGTCGACTCAATGTCTTAGTGAACGTATTAGGAAAAGATCCAAAAGAATTATTTCAAGAATTTGAAGGTAAAATAAAGCTTGAGCGCACAGGAGACGTTAAATATCACTTAGGGTTTTCTTCTGATATTAAAACACGCTCGGGAGATATCGTGCATGTAGCTCTTGCATTTAATCCTTCGCATCTTGAAATTATTGGACCCGTAGTGCAAGGCTCAACTCGTTCTCGTATGCGCCGCCGACATGATTTATCAGAAAAAAATCAAGTGCTTCCTGTCGTGATTCATGGAGATGCGGCATTTGCAGGACAAGGTGTGGTGATGGAGACGTTTAATTTTTCCCAGGCACGTGGCTATTGCACGGGCGGAACGGTTCACATCGTAATTAATAACCAAATTGGATTTACCACCAGTAACCCATTGGATGCGCGCTCCACGCTTTATTGCACCGATGTTGCAAAAATGGTTCAAGCACCCGTGATTCATGTCAACGGAGATGATCCTGAGGCTGTTATTTTTGCAACACAAATTGCCTTTGAATTTCGTATGAAATTTAAACGTGATGTGGTGTTAGATTTAGTCTGTTATCGGCGCCATGGTCATAATGAAGCGGATGAGCCATCGGTTACTCAGCCTTTAATGTATCAAAAAATAAAGCAATTAAAGCCGCTTCGAGCGGTTTATGCAGCGCAATTGATTGCTTCAAATTTAATTTCTGATGATAAAGTTAAGCAGGCTATGGATGCTTATCGTGACAAATTAGACCGTGGTGAGGCCGTGGTTCAGGTGACACATGCGAATTACCAGGGAAAAATGTCAGTTGATTGGGCGCCTTATCTAAAAACACCTTGGCATGAAGCGGCTGACACAACTGTATCTTTAAAAACAATACGTGATTTATTTAAAAAATTACAAACATTACCGAAAGACTTTGAATTGCATCCAGTGGTTAAGCGCTTGCTGACTGAACGAGACAAGATGACATCAGGTGATGTAGCAATGAACTGGGGCTATGCCGAAACCATGGCCTATGCTACGTTATTGCATGAAGGCTATGGCGTTCGTTTATCCGGACAAGATTGTGGTCGAGGTACATTTGCGCATCGGCATGCTGCATTGCATGACATGAAAACAGGCGATGTGGTTGTACCTTTAGAAAAAGTTGCGTCTGATGCAACGAATCCAGCACTGGTGATTGACTCTGTATTGTCTGAAGAAGCAGTACTTGCTTTTGAATATGGTTATGCCTCGTCAGAGCCGCAATATTTAGTGCTTTGGGAAGCGCAGTTTGGTGATTTTGCAAACGGCGCACAGGTTGTGGTTGACCAATTTATTAGTTCAGGCGAACAAAAATGGGGGCGTTTAAGTGGGCTTGTGATGCTCTTGCCACATGGATATGAAGGACAAGGCCCTGAGCATTCATCGGCGCGTCTTGAACGGTATATGCAATTATGTGCTCAGCAAAATATGCAAGTTTGTGTTCCGACAACACCTGCTCAAATTTTTCATTTATTACGACGTCAGGTCATCAGGCCTTATCGTAAGCCTTTAATTATTATGACGCCTAAGAGTTTATTACGTCATAAATTAGCTGTATCGCCATTATCTGATTTAGAGACAGGCCAATTTTATACAGTCATTCCAGAAGTTGATGCGCTTAAGCCGGCTAGTGTCACGCGGGTGGTGTTGTGTTCTGGAAAGGTTTATTATGACTTGTTAGAAAGGCGTCGGGAAGCGAAGTATCAAAACGTAGTGATTATTCGTGTGGAGCAGTTGTATCCTTTTCCAAAAGAAGACTTACGGTCGGTGCTCGCGAAATACACTAAAGCGAAACAAGTGGTTTGGTGTCAAGAAGAGCCTAAAAATCAAGGGGCTTGGTTTGCATCACAGCATCATCTTACTGGTTGTTTGAGCGAAAAGCAGTCACTTGAGTATGCAGGACGAGGGTTTGCCGCGTCTCCTGCTGTGGGTAGTGCACATCTTCATGTAGAAGAGCAGAAAGCATTGGTAGAGCAAGCCTTAGTGGGTTAAGTTTGTTTTTATTAAATTATAAAAGGTCAAAATCATGTCAATTGAAGTCAAAGTACCAGTCTTACCTGAGTCGGTCGCTGACGCAACGATTGCTGCTTGGCATAAAAAACCAGGTGATCATGTGTCTCGTGATGAGAACTTACTTGATCTTGAGACAGATAAAGTCGTGCTAGAGGTGCCAGCGCCAGCTGATGGTGTGCTTGAAGCCTGTTTGTTTCAAGTGGGCGATACGGTTGAGACAGGCCAGCTATTAGCTAAGTTAAAAGCAGGAGGCGCTGTTGCAGTTACAGCAGAAAAAGCCTCAACACAAACAACAGAAACAGCAACTCCTTCAACAGGCCCTGCTGTGAGGCGTTTAATCGATGAGCATGGCTTAAATCCTGCTGATATTAAAGGCTCTGGAAAAGACGGGCGTATTACCAAAAATGATGTTGAAGCTTTTATTGCCTCTGCGCGTGATGATAGCCAGCCAAAAGCGACAGCAGCTCCTACATCAGCTGCGCCAGTTGCCAAGGGTGCGCGCGAAGAGCGACGTGTGCCGATGTCAAGATTACGCGTGCGTATTGCAGAGCGCTTATTACAAGCACAGCATGAATCAGCCATGTTAACCACTTTCAACGAAGTGAATCTTAAAGCAGTGATGGATTTGCGCGCAGCATATAAACAAGCTTTTGAGAAAAAACATGGTGTAAAACTTGGTTTTATGTCATTTTTCACGCAGGCGGTGGTTCAGTCATTGAAACGTTTTCCTTCGGTGAATGCATCGATTGATGGTGGCGATGTTGTCTACCATGGTTATTATGACGTGGGTGTTGCAGTTTCGACCGAACGGGGCTTAGTTGTTCCTGTAATTCGAGATGCGGATACTTTAGGTATGGCTGACATTGAAAAAACGATTGGTGATTTAGCCGGACGTGCACGTGATGGCAAGCTCGCTATGGAAGACATGCAAGGGGGCACGTTTACCATTACAAATGGTGGCGTATTTGGTTCGCTTCTATCAACGCCTATTTTGAATCCGCCTCAAGCTGCGATTTTAGGCATGCATAAAATTCAGGACAAACCGGTGGTCGAAGCGGGTGAGATTGTGATTCGACCCATGATGTATTTGGCGCTTTCTTATGATCATCGATTGATTGATGGGCGTGAGTCAGTACAATTTTTAGTGAGCGTGAAAGAATTACTAGAAGATCCTTCACGTTTATTACTGGATATTTAATTATGAATTTACATGAGTACCAAGCAAAACAATTATTTTTGCAATATGATTTACCTGTACCCAAAGGCGATGTTGCCTATTCAGTGGATGATGCATTGCAAGTGGCCTCAACTTTATCAACACCTACATGGGTTGTAAAAGCGCAGGTTCATGCAGGTGGACGCGGAAAAGCGGGCGGTGTTAAATTAGTTTCAACCGAAGAAGATTTAACGACATTTACACAAAACTTGTTAGGACAGCGTTTGGTGACGTATCAAACCGATGCTGCAGGCCAACCCGTGCATAGCGTTTTGGTTGAAGAAACCAGTGATATAGCACGAGAACTTTATTTGGGTGCTGTGGTTGACAGAGCAAGTCGCCGTGTTGTCTTTATGGCATCGACCGAAGGGGGCGTTGATATTGAGCAAGTCGCTGAAAATACCCCTGAAAAAATCATTCAAGTTGAAATGGACCCGATGCTTGGCATCATGCCGTATCAATGTCGTGAAGTTGGTTTTGCATTAGATTTAAACCCAGCTCAGATTCGTCAATTAACAGATATTATGACAAAGCTTGGCAAGTTATTTGTGGCATGTGATTTAAGTTTACTAGAAATTAATCCTTTGGTCGTAACAGGCGAGGGTAATTTGGTTTGTTTGGACGGCAAAGTGTCGTTAGATGAAAGTGCTTTATATCGTCACTCTGAACTTAAAAGCTTGCGAGATACAACGCAAGAAGATGACCGAGAAAACCGTGCACGAGAGTGGGAACTTAATTATATTCCATTAGATGGCAATATTGGCTGTATGGTGAACGGTGCAGGACTTGCGATGGCAACGATGGATGTGATTAAACTTCATGGTGGCGATCCTGCGAACTTTTTAGATGTTGGTGGTGGCGCAACAAAAGAACGCGTGTCTGAGGCTTTTAAAATTATTTTATCAGATGATCAGGTCAAAGGCGTTTTGGTCAATATTTTTGGTGGCATTGTTCGATGTGATTTGATTGCAGAAGGTATTTTAGCAGCTGTTGCAGAAGTTCAAATGACAGTCCCTGTTGTTGTTCGTCTTGAAGGCAATCAGGCTGTGAAAGGTGCTGAGATTTTAAATCAGAGCAATCTAAACGTTATTGCTGCAGATGGCTTAACCGATGCGGCAGAGAAAATTGTGGCAGCAGTTGCAGCTTAATTATCTGTGGTGGAGAGAAATTAAAAATGAGTATTTTAGTTGATAAAAACACACGTGTAATATGCCAGGGATTTACTGGTAAACAAGGCACTTTTCATTCAGAGCAAGCGATTGAATATGGTACACAGATGGTGGGTGGTGTAACGCCAGGAAAAGGTGGACAAACCCATCTTGGTTTACCTGTTTTTAATACAGTACAAGAAGCAGTTGAAGCAACAGATGCGACTGCGAGTGTGATTTATGTGCCAGCACCTTTTTGTAAAGATTCTATTCTTGAAGCAGCAGACGCAGGGATTGAGCTGATTGTATGTATTACAGAAGGCGTACCTGTTTTAGATATGCTCGAAGTAAAGCAATATTTAGAGCAAAATACCATGAGTCGTTTGATAGGCCCTAATTGCCCAGGTGTGATTACACCTGGTGCTTGTAAAATGGGGATTATGCCAGGTTCAATTCATTTGCCTGGAAAAGTTGGGATTGTGTCACGCTCAGGCACACTCACTTATGAAGCTGTTAAACAAATGACAGATAAAGGCTTTGGCCAAAGTACTTGTGTAGGTATTGGTGGCGACCCTATTCCTGGCACGTCTTTTATTGATGTATTGGCTTTATTTGAAGAAGATCCACAAACAGAAGCGATTATTCTAGTCGGTGAAATTGGTGGTACAGCAGAAGAAGAAGCCGCTGAATTTATTCAAGCGAATATCACAAAACCAGTCGTTGCTTACATAGCGGGTGTTACAGCGCCTGCAGGTAAACGCATGGGCCATGCCGGTGCAATTATTTCTGGTGGTAAAGGAACAGCAGCAGATAAATTTAAAGCACTAGAGGCTGCAGGTGTTAAAACAGTACGTTCTCCTGCCGACTTAGGGGACGCTGTTGCTGAGGTCATGGGTTGGTAATTACTGATGGGCTTTGATTACAATGCTTTTGCATCCAATCGGCGTGAGTATGGTAAGCAAAGCTTAAATAAAGCAGATACTGCAGACTCTCCTTTGGAGCAGTTTGAGCATTGGTTTGCTGATGCATTAGCTGAAAAAATACCTGATCCAACCGCAATGGTTTTATCAACGGTCGATGCACGTGGATGTCCTAATTCACGTGTTGTACTTTTAAAAGGCCTCGAAGATGGGGCCTTTGTTTTTTATACCAATTATGAAAGTACAAAATCCATAGAACTTGAAAGCGTACCCTATGCAGCACTCAATTTTTATTGGTCTTCTATGGCACGTCAGGTGCGTATTCGTGGCTCGGTCAAGCGCGTGAGCGAGGCTGCCTCAGCAGCTTATTTTGAGTCTCGTTCTGTGATGAGTCAGTGCAGTGCGGTTGTGTCCCCACAAAGCCGCGAGATTGCCTCTCGAGCTGAACTCGTTGAAAAAGCATCGCAATTAAAAAGCATTCATCAAAAAAATAAAAATAAAAATAAAATCACTTGTCCTGATTACTGGGGTGGTTTTGCTGTATATCCAGAAGAAATAGAATTTTGGCAAGGGCGCGATCACAGGCTTCATGACCGAATTTTATATACTCAAAAAAAATCAAAATGGATTAAGTCAAGACTCGCTTCGTAATATAGCGCCACCCACTAACGACTAGACCGTATATTGAAAGCGTCGCTACGCTTCTCGAAAAGACGGATCTCCGGTAAACTTGACTCTTAATTAAACTAAGGTTACTGTATATAAACAGAGTATGATTTAAATTGTTAAAAAAGCGTAAAGATAACTTATTTTCAGGGTGTTTTTTTAAACCTGTCATAGACTCAATCTTACCAGTAAAGAAAAGCTATTTTAGATTTAGAGTTGTTTTAAACCCGAGTTGTATTAAACGATGTTGAACAGGTGTATTGAGAAAGGAGTGCTCAGACATGCGAGAATCGAATGAATTGACTGCTTTACTGCCACACCTCAAGTTCCGCTTTCATGTGGAACATCCAACGTTAGAAGAAAGTTATGCTTATGGCTATGAATGTGCATTAGAAAGCATTCAAGAAGATGACAACCCATATAAACTAAATACGCCTGAACGCGAGCAATGGCTTGAGGGATGGTGGGCTGGATTTTATAACGATCAACCCCTGTTTAGTTTTGAACTGGAACCTGAAAATAGTCAGGCTGTTTTAGAGCCTGCAAATGATGGTGTTTATCATGGAGAGCAAAGCCATTATTTTCTCCGTGTACTAGAAATTGCAGGTGTGATTGCAGTTTCTGCTATTATTGGTTATCAAGTTATTGATATTGTTGCTTAAATATTATTGTTTAACGCGAGTTTGTTTGTGGGCAGGAAAGAATAAAAGCGTTCTTTCTTGTTCATGAAAACTTGTGTTTTTAAGATAAATAGTTCATTGTATACGCACTTTTAGTCTACCTAATTATTTTTACATGCCTCAAATAAAAAACAAAAAAAATTTAAATGTGGCCTGGTTAATCTGGGGATTGGCTGCGGCTTTTTATTTTTCTGATTATCTGGCTCGGGTAACGGTGAATGTTATGCACCGTTATTTGCAGCTTGATTTTAATATGAATGAAGCGCAATTTGGTATGTTGTCCGCTTCGTTTTATGTCCCTTATATTTTAATGCAAATTCCTGTCGGCTTAATGGTCGATAGAATGAGCATCCGTTGGGTTTTAACGACCATGTCTTTACTGGCGGCTTTTGGATGCTGTGTGTTTGGTTTGGCGGATACTTTAATGATGGCATTTGTTGGGCGGATGCTGATTGGATTTACAGCAGCTTTTGCATTTATTTCTACATTACGTTTGGCAACCTCTTGGTTTCCACCTAAAATGATGGGGTTGCTTGCTGGGTTAACACAGGCTATAGGGATGCTTGGGGCAGCCTCAGGGCAAGCGCCC
>JASJHH010000049.1:0-3729 GCA_033791145.1 Legionella sp. | reverse complement strand
TATATAAATGCGTTAAAGCTGCATCAACGCTGCCATATTTTTCTGTGTATTCAGCAACATGCTGATTGATTAATTTCGAAGCCATGTTATTTTCAACATAAAACTTAAGAATCGCTGCGAGTTTTTGTATAGACTCACCTTTGGTTGATGCTTGTAATACAAAATCTTTCCAAGCCATTTTGGCAGGCTCACTTAATGCAAGTTTTGATAATTTTAAAAATTGCATCATGTATTTCATTTGAGTTAGATTTTGATTTTTTTGACCCGAAACGGCAGCAGCTGACTTTTTATCTTGCATCACTTGCTTAATCGAATGCGAAAAAATTGTTTTATTTCCCGGATAAGTAATCAATGACTTTAATCGTGCAACTAAGCTTAAACGCTCAGCAGCGTCTGGTTGCTGAAAGCTTTTTTCAATTTCGTCACATAGCACCATTGCTTGCTTAAAAATAGTCCATATTGCACGGTCTGATTTTGCTAGATGATAAAAAATAGTGCGTGTGGAGTTCAGTGCATCTAAGCTATCTGGACTTGCGTCCATCTCTTCCAGATTATTTAAAAACGTTGAATAAATTTTATCTTTCTCTAATTTCACAGGCTTTAATTTTGAATATAAATACGCTAAATCTTCTTCAGGTACCCCCTCACCTGGGGACGTTGGTGCAACAGGCTGTGTAAACATCCCTTCTTGTAGCCACTCAACTGCTTTTTCTTGATGAAGATTTAATACTTGGTTGCGCTCGGGGTCACACACTAAATTCAAATCACCTTGCTTAAGCCATGCTTGAACTAAAGCAATATCATCCATTTGCATCACAGGAATCGCTTTGCTGTTAAATACAGCCGCTTCATGCGATGTGCTTGGGGCTGGGTGTTTAACCAAAACCATACGTATTGGTGAGTCTGTTTGACTTAAATATTGCGTAAGAGCCCCATCAAGCGTATTACAAATTAATATTTCTTCAGGCTTAGTTATCACTTGTGCCGAAAAACCCGCAGGTGAAATCACCTGTGTATCGGCTTTTTGAATGGCTTCAGATTGAATCGCTTTTTTTAAGGCCGGTATTTTGTCGGGCGGAACAGATGAAGGCGTAATTGTTTTTAAATCAGCTGCCGGAATAGGCCGCGCTTGAACGATTGAAATCATATCGCGCTTTGAGTCATAAACAAACTCAACATCCATCGGCATGCCATAATGCGCTTCAATTTGATGACCTAATGCTGCGATTCTTTTTGCGACGGCCTCTGATAAACAAGCATGATTTTCAAGTACTTTAGGATTTTTCTTAAACTGCAGACCATCTTCTGTTGGGATTAACCTACGTGTTTTTTTTGCAATGGCCGGATACACCTTGTTTTCTCGTGTAACCGTAAAGGTATCAACCGGCGCTTTACTATTCACAACCAACTCACCATGCCCGGGTGCGACTTGAATCGTTGTAACCGTCGCCCCTGTATACATCACGCCTGAACGCACAATATCATCTGGCGCATCAGCCCCATTCAACGGCTCACCTATCATGCGCTGCAATAAAACAGGCATAAATGCCGCTTGGGTAATCTCATTATCTATACTCAGCAAGCGCTGCTTCAGTGATTTTTCACTAAAATAAGACGCAACAACCTCGCCAATTGCACTCGAAATAGCTTCCGGTGTTGGCAAAACCGCCGCAATACTTTCGTTACCGCCTGGATTTGCAAGTTCTGCTGTATCTTCTTCACCCGTGCTGCGCACCATGAGCATCGCATCCGCTGCTTGCATATCTTGTAAATAAGTAGTTAATTCGGGGCTAGTTAACACATGATTTGAAAAACAGTGTTTGATTTGGTCTCGTAAAGCTATAAGTGGTATTTTTGCATCAGCCGTTATTTCTTTTTTTTCAATGCCTTGTGCAATTTTAAAATCATCTAAAAGCTGCTGCCATTCGGGCACATGCTGAGTCAGATGCGCTTGAATTAAAGTGTCGGTCAGTGGAGAAAAAGCAGGGATTTCTATATTAGAATCATCTTGGCATAGCAGGGCAAGCGCTTCTAAATTTGCGGATTTGTTACCTATCTCTAAAGCGCGTGTTTCACGTTTTGTACCTGCCACACCTTACTCTCAGATAGATAAGATATAACTAAGTATAGGATATGTTTAATAGCTCAAACTTTAAAAATCGAAATTTCATTGACTAAAATTAACTAAATAAATTGGTACTGTTTTAATTGAGAGTTATACTATAGCCGACACACTGATTCTGAGGCTTTTTCTACAACGAAAAAATAGAAAACATATATCGGTTTAAGATAACGACCAAGGTCACCTACATGAAACAAAATATCCCTCAAGAATATAAAGAAATAACAAATGAGCTATACCTACAAGCGACTCAGCACATAGAAAAAGCACGGGATCGTGTACAACGTTCAATAAACACAGAAATGGTATCTGCATATTGGAGAATAGGTCGAGATATTGTCGAAGCAGAGCAAAAAGGCAAAACTCGCGCAGCTTACGGTTCTAATTTATTACAAGAACTCTCAGAGCGATTATGTCGTAAATATGGAAAGGGCTTTAGCGTAAGTACATTACGAGATATCCGTCAATTCTATATAACATATTCAGATACTCCTACAAATCACCACGCACTGCGTGGTAAAACTCCAGACAAGTCTTTTAGTCTTAATTTAGGATGGATACATTATCGTGCATTAATGCGTATTGATCGCAATGAAGCACGTAATTTTTATGAAATTGAAGCTGAAAAAAACAGCTGGAGCGGCAGAGAACTTGAACGCCAAATAAACAGCCTTTTATTCGATCGACTCGCTAAGAGTAAAAATAAAGAAGAGCTTCTATCTCTCGCACAAGATGGGCAACAAGTAAACACACCTGAAGATGCCATAAAAGAACCTCTAATTTTAGAGTTTCTTGGCCTTCCTGAATCGAATCGTTTAGTTGAATCAGAGCTAGAAGATGCATTAATTACCAACCTTCAACAGTTTCTACTTGAGCTTGGAAAAGGATTTTCATTTATTGGTCGTCAAAAACGATTAACTTTTGATGGAGATCATTTTTACGCAGACCTGGTTTTTTACCATGTACTTTTAAAGTGCTACGTTATTATTGATCTTAAAACACATAAGTTAACACATGCTGATCTTGGTCAAATGCAACTATATGTAAATTATTTTGACAAGAAAATAAAACAAAAAGACGATAGCCCAACAATTGGACTCGTTTTATGTACAGAAAAAAGTGAAGAGATGGCCAAATATATGTTAGGTGATAAAGCAAAACAAATATTCGCAACTAAATATCAATTACACTTACCAACCGAAGAGCAGCTTAAAAGAGAAATAAAACGAGAATTAAAAGAAATAGAAAGTGATTTTTAAAAATCGTTGACTGTTAAGTCCAGTTTGAGCGACCACATTTAATCACAGGCCCATCCTTCCACTTGACGGCGGTTTTTGATTATCTGAATGCCTCGCTTGCATCGCATCATAATAATCTGAAGGGTTAATATCATCAGCCCTATTATCTATCTCCATCGTTATGTCGGCATACTGCTTGAGTGCTGATAATAAAACATCAGAGGTCTTTTTATCTAATTGCCCGGCTTTAAACGCCCATGTAAACGTCAACGCTTTCTTGTCCTCAGAATAAACAGCCGGTGATATCACATCACAACCCAATAATTCGCCTTCTTTTTCTATGATATCTGCAATAGCCGTCATTCGATT
>JASJHH010000048.1:0-5806 GCA_033791145.1 Legionella sp. | reverse complement strand
TTATTATGGTGGGCGTAGCTCAGTTGGTAGAGCCCCGGGTTGTGATCCCGGTGGTCGTGGGTTCGAGCCCCATCGTTCACCCCATAAAATTAATTCTTTCGTGATAGGCCTTTACAAGATACCTCCTCCTGTTCGATAATTCACACCTGTTTGCGAGAGTGGCGGAATTGGTAGACGCGCTGGATTTAGGATCCAGTGGGGTAACCCGTGAGAGTTCGAGTCTCTCCTTTCGCACCAATTTAAATAAATTTAAGATAAAACAACTGCCCATGAGGTGATAAGATGGCTGTTTCTGTTGAAGTACTAGAAGGTTTAGCGCGTAAAATAAATATTTTGGTTCCATCGAAAAAAATTGAAACCGAAGTGAGTTCTCGTCTTAAAAACATGGCAGGACGTACTAAAATAGATGGTTTCCGTCCAGGTAAAGCACCTATGCAGCTGGTTACACAACGTTATTCAGATGATGTGCGTTTGGATGTGATCCGCGATTTATTACAACCATCGCTTTATGATGCTTTAAAAGAACAAGATTTAACGCCTGTCGCATCTCCTCAAATTGACCCAGGCCCTATTGAAGCCAATCAAGATTTTGGATATGCCGCGATGTTTGAAATATTTCCAGAAATTGACATTAAGCCTTTAGGTGAGTCTAAAATTGAACTCGTTGAAGCAGAAGTAACAGATAAAGATGTTGACGCAACGATTGAAAAACTGCGTGAACAACACAAAGAATGGACAGAGGTCACTCGAAAAGTCAAAGACGGCGATAAGCTGATGGTTGATTTTGATTTATATGAAGGTGATGAACTGGTTGCAGAAAAAAGTGAAGCGCGTGATTTCGAGATCATTTTAGGGCAAGGCCAGGTTTTACCCGCGTTAGAAAAAGCATTAGTAGGTGTTGAAAAAGATAAATTAGGTGAATACACCGTTGATTTTCCAGCAGATTGGCATGATGCAATGTTTGCTGGCAGAACATTAACGTTTAAATTAACCGTGAAGCAAATTCTAGAAGGAGTTTTGCCTGCAGTTGATGAAAAATTTGCAGAAAAGCTCAATATTAAAAAGGGCGGCGTTAAAGCACTGAAAGAAGATATCAAAGGACACATGGTGCGTGCACTTGAGCGTCGTGTAAAAGAACTGAATCGCGAAACAATTTTCGATGCGTTTCTTCTATTAAATGATTTTGATTTGCCAATGAGCTTAATCGATGAAGAAATTGGGCATTTAAAGCATGAATTTTTTCATCAGGTTTTTGGCCATGAGCATTCAGACGATGAGAAAATCCCTGATTTTCCACGTGAATTATTTGAAGACAAAGCAACAAGACGTGTTCATTTAGGGCTTTTATTTGCAGAGTATGTTAAACAAGAAAAGATTACAGCAGAAGAAGCAAGTATTACCGCGATGATTGAAAAAGCCGCTGAATCATACGATGATTCAGAAGAGGTTCGGGCGTGGTATCGTGGTGATGCGAAACGTATGGCTGAAATCGAAGCATTAGTGATTGAAGAAAAAGCAGCTGAAAAATTGATTGAAAAGGCAAAGGTCATACACAAAACGATGGATTATGACTTGGTTATGAATCCGCCACAGCCAGAAGTTTCTGAGGCGGAAGAGACGAGTCATGACGACACAAATAATGACACAGGAGAGTCAGCATGATAAACACGTACGGGCAAGAGGCGATTCGAAATGCCAGTGGGCTTGTGCCTATGGTGGTTGAGCAAACTTCGCGTGGCGAGCGCTCGTATGATATTTATTCACGCCTCCTAAAAGAAAGAATTATCTTTCTTTTAGGAGAAGTAGAAGACCACATGGCGAATTTAGTGGTGGCGCAGCTTTTATTTTTAGAATCTGAAAATCCAGAAAAAGATATTTCGATTTATATTAATTCTCCAGGCGGTGCTGTTACAGCGGGGCTTGCAATTTATGACACGATGCAGTTTATTAAGCCTGCTGTCAGCACGTTATGTATTGGGCAAGCGGCGAGTGCGGCAGCATTGCTTCTATGTGCGGGCGCTGAAGGGAAACGTTTTTGTTTGCCTAATTCACGAGTTATGATTCATCAGCCTTTAGGTGGTTATCGAGGCCAGGCGACAGATATTGAAATTCATGCGCGCGAAACATTAGCGGTGCGTGAGCAGCTGAATCGTATTATGGCGCATCACACTAAAAAAACACCAGACGAAATCATGCGAGATACAGAGCGTGATAATTTTATGAGTCCAGAATCTGCTCAAAAATATGGCTTAATTGATGCTGTACTTCAGAAGCGTGAGGTAGAAAAAGTGGCATTGGAGGAAGTTTAAATGACTAAATCATCTGACGGTGGTGAAGAAAACAAAGTGCTCTATTGCTCTTTTTGTGGTAAGAGTCAGCATGAAGTAAAAAAATTAATTGCAGGGCCCTCAGTTTTTGTGTGTGATGAATGCGTTGATTTATGTAATGACATCATGCGAGAAGAGCAAGCGCAAAAAGAAGATGTCAAAGAATCAACAGCGCTGCCAACGCCAAAAGAAATTTCAGCTTTTGTCGATGAGTATGTCATTGGTCAAGAACATGCAAAAAAAGTACTCTCTGTGGCTGTTTATAATCATTATAAACGAATGAATCAGAAATCCGAAGATGGCATCGAACTTGGTAAAAGTAATGTTTTATTAATCGGCCCCACAGGTTCTGGTAAAACGCTGCTGGCACAAACCCTTGCACGCATGCTTAATGTACCTTTTACCATGGCAGATGCGACAACGTTAACCGAAGCAGGTTACGTTGGGGAAGATGTTGAAAATATTATTCAAAAGCTTTTGCAAAAATGTGATTACGATGTGGCGAAAGCTGAACGCGGCATTGTGTATATTGATGAAATTGATAAAATTTCACGAAAAGCCGATAACCCATCGATTACACGAGATGTTTCAGGTGAGGGAGTACAACAGGCTTTATTAAAGCTAATAGAAGGCACGACAGCGTCAATTCCACCACAAGGTGGACGAAAGCATCCGCAACAAGAGTTTTTACAAGTTGATACATCGAACATTTTATTTATTTGTGGCGGCGCTTTTGCCGATTTAGATAAAGTTATTCGAAATCGAAACGATAATTCAAGCATTGGCTTTTCAGCTGCGATCAAACAAGAAAAAAATAAAATAGCGCCGGAAAAAGTGCTAGAAGGCTTAGAGGCTGAAGATTTAGTTAAATATGGTTTGATTCCGGAGTTTGTTGGACGTTTGCCAGTGGTTGCAACCTTGCATGAACTTGGCGAAGAGGCATTGGTTGAAATTTTAACTAAGCCCAAAAATGCGCTAACAAAGCAATTTCAGTCGCTCTTTAAAATGGAAGGAGCAGCGCTTGACTTTCAAGATGATGCCTTGCGTATGATTGCGAAAAAAGCCTTGGCTCGAAAAATTGGCGCACGAGGTCTGCGTTCTATTCTTGAGCATATTTTACTAGATACCATGTATGAACTACCATCTTTGGAGGCTGTCACAGGCGTTATAGTCAATAAAAAAACCGTCAGTGAAAATCAAGAGCCGGTTTTGGTTTATGGGGGCGAAGAAGCCAAACAAGTTGCAATAGGTGGTGAGAAGTAAGGGACTAAAGTCATGGCGAGTGAACATGAGTCGGTTGAGCCAAAGCAAGTTGAAACAGAATCTAAATTACCCAAAGCAATAGGGCCTATGGAGTTGCCTGTTTTACCTCTGCGAGATGTTGTGATTTATCCAAGCATGGTGATCCCCCTATTTGTGGGACGCGAACGCTCTATTCGGGCGTTGGAAGCGGCCATGCTTGATGATAAGCGTATTTTTTTGGTTGCGCAAAAAGAGTCGAGCGATGATGATCCTGATGCCAGTCATTTGTTTTCGACAGGTACGGTATCGAGCTTATTGCAACTTTTAAAATTACCAGATGGCACGGTTAAAGTATTGGTTGAAGGAGAGGCGCGTGCGAAGGCTTCTGATTATGTTCAAACGCTAGCCCATACCGATGACACAAATGATTCTGCTGCTAGTTCCAAACAAGAACCGCATGGATTTATGACGGCAATCTGTGAACCAATCGAAGAATTTTCAAAAGCATTTAAGCAACCAGAACTTGAGATTATGATGCGATCGCTCATGTCTCAATTTGAGCAATATATTAAGCTGAACCGGAAAATCCCACCTGAAGTCTTAGGCTCACTCACGAGTATTGATTCACCCGGCAGGTTAGCTGATACGGTTTCAGCGCATCTTAATCTAAAGGTTGAAGACAAACAGGTTTTGCTTGAAACACTTGATGTTGGGGTTCGTCTTGACCGTTTGATGGCGCTAATCGAAGGTGAAATTGACCTGCTTCAGGTTGAGAAACGGGTTCGAAATCGTGTAAAACGACAAATGGAAAAAAGTCAGCGCGAATATTATTTAAACGAACAAATGAAAGCCATCCAAAAAGAATTAGGTGATTTGGGTGAAGAAGGCAGTGAGCTTGATCAATTAGAACAATCGATTGAAAAAGCAGGTATGCCAAAAGAAGCCAAAGAAAAAGCACTGTCTGAGTTTAAAAAATTAACACTCATGCCGCCTATGTCAGCAGAAGCAACAGTTATTCGAAATTATCTTGATTGGATGCTGATGGTACCCTGGAAAAAACGAAATCGTATTCGATTTGATTTAGAAAAAGCAGAGTCTATGCTTGATCACGATCACTATGGATTAGATAAAGTCAAAGAACGTATTCTTGAATATCTTGCAGTACAACAACGCGTGAAGCGTCTTAAAGGCCCTATTTTATGTTTGGTTGGCCCACCTGGTGTTGGTAAAACGTCATTGGGTCAATCGATTGCGAATGCAACGGGTCGTACATTTGTGCGTATTGCTTTAGGTGGCGTTCGAGATGAAGCTGAAATCAGAGGGCATCGCCGAACCTATATTGGCTCAATGCCAGGCCGGATTATTCAAAAGCTTGCGAAAGCAGGAGTTAAAAATCCACTGATTATGCTGGACGAAGTCGATAAAATGGCCATGGATTTTCGAGGAGATCCTGCATCTGCTTTATTAGAAGTGTTAGATCCAGAGCAGAACCATGCATTTACTGATCACTATTTAGAAGTAACTTATGATTTAAGTGATGTCATGTTTATTGCAACTGCGAATTCACTCGAAATTCCAGCGCCTTTATTAGATAGAATGGAAGTGATTCGCCTGGCTGGCTATACTGATCAAGAAAAAGTGCATATTGCTGAGTATTATTTGATTAAAAAGCAATTAGCATTCAATGGATTAAAGCCTGAAGAGCTCGCGTTTTCATCGAAAGCAATACAAGAAATTATTCATTATTATACGCGTGAAGCAGGCGTTCGAAATTTAGAACGTGAAATCTCGAGTATTTGTCGAAAAGTTGTTAAAGAAATTTTGACGCACAAGCGATTGAAAAAAATAAACATTTCACCAAAACAAGTTGAAAAGTTTTTGGGTGTTAAAAAATTCAGTTATGGCCTGGCGGAGTCAAAAAATCAGGTGGGACAAGTCACAGGGCTTGCATGGACGAGTGTAGGTGGTGAATTACTCACGATTGAAGCGACTATGATGCCAGGTAAAGGTAAAACCTTACATACAGGGCAGCTGGGTGAGGTGATGCAAGAATCGATTCATGCAGCAATGACCGTTGTAAGAAGTCGGGCAAAAGCATTACATTTTACAGAAGATTTTTATGATAAGCATGATTTTCATATTCATGTGCCTGAAGGTGCAACACCTAAAGATGGTCCAAGTGCGGGTATTGCCATGTGTACAGCTTTGGTTTCTGTTATAACGCAAATTCCTGTGCG
>JASJHH010000047.1:0-7295 GCA_033791145.1 Legionella sp. | reverse complement strand
TAAAACTAGTTTTACTCTATGGTGGTCAATCAGGCGAGCATGAAATTTCACTTCAATCAGCCGCATCTGTATTAGCTCATTTAGATGAAAATCAGTATGACGTCATGCCGATAGGCATGGATAAAAAAGGTTGTTTATATTTAAATAATGCAGCTGATTTGATAAAAAATCATCCCAATAGTTTGCCTGTTAAATTAGCGCACTCAGAAAAACTACCGAGCTTAATCAATCATGGACAATTTATAGTGCCTGCAGATGTTGTTTTTCCTGTGATGCATGGACCACTCTGTGAAGATGGTGCTTTGCAGGGGGTGCTTGATTTGGCAGGCATTGCTTATGTTGGGTGTAATGTGCTCGCATCGGCCATGTGTATGGATAAAGACATTGCAAGACAGCTTGCTGTTATCGAAGGGGTTGAGCCCATTCGTTATCATCGCTTGCCACATACAAGCGTTGAAAGCCATGATAAAACGTGGTGTGAAGAGGCCGCTAAGGCATTAGGATTTCCATTGTTTGTTAAGCCCTGTTCTCTTGGCTCAAGTGTTGGGATTCATCGCGTTGAGAATTTAGAAGACTTATTAAAAGCCGTAAAAGATGCACGGCAATATGATAGAACGGTTTTGGTTGAAGAATATATTGAAGGTCGTGAAATTGAGCTTGCCGTGCTTGAGCATGATGGCGCTGAAGGTTTGCCTGACGTGAGTGTGCCAGGTGAAATTAAAACAGACCATTCTGATGGTTTTTATTCATATGCGGCGAAATATACCGAGTGTGAGGCACTTGAATTATGCATTCCGGCTGATTTGGATGCTGATTTAACGCGGAGGCTACAGGTTGCAGCCGTAGAAATTTTTATACGCTTGCGTGCAGCGGGGCTTGCACGGGTTGATTTCTTTGTGCAAGATGATAAAAATAAAATTTATTTTAATGAAATTAATACATTACCGGGGTTTACGACTGTAAGCATGTTCCCCAAACTATGGGAGGCGAGTGGATTGAATTACTCAGTATTGCTGGATAGACTCATTCGTGCAGCGCTTGAACGGCAATTGAAGCGTGAGGCATTAGTTACTGATTATGCGAGCGTGTCCCCGCATGTCAGCGACTGAGGTCACTCCGAGACGATTTGGACCTGCTTTTATTTTACTTGTGTTGCTCGCGATTGGGCTCGCCTCTCGCTTGGTTTATGTGACGTTATCGAGTCCTACAAAATTTCCAATTCATACCGTTAAAATTGATGCGACTTATACGCATATTAGTCGAGAAATACTCGAGAGCGTTTTAGCACCGTATTTGAATCAAAGTTTTTTTTCAATTTCAACACGTGCATTAGCATCTGAACTGCTCGCGCTCGACTGGAGCGAAACGGTTCATGTGACGCGTGTATGGCCTGATGTACTCGAAGTGGTTTTGCTTGAGAAAAAGCCGGTTCTCGTTTGGAACAATGGATTTGTTGCATCAGATGGGACTTTGTTTGAGCAAGGAAGCGTGCTCGAAGGCATGTTTGACGGGCCTTATTTGTATGGACCTGTAACAGAGCAACAAGAAGTCTTACAAACGTATGCAAAATTGAGTAAGCTATTAGTTAAGTATGGGTTGGGAGCGACATCGCTTCGCCTGCGTGAGAATCATACCTGGGAGCTTATTTTGACGAACGGGGTGAAATTACGTTTAGGGAAACAAGATTTAGTGCAAAGGTTACAGCGTTTTTGTCGGGCATATCCGGCTGTTTTTGGCGACAAACCAGAGCTGTTGTCATGTGTTGATTTACGTTACGCACGAGGTATGGCGGTGCAATGGAAGCAACCAACGGGAAAATCGGGAAGATAATGGTTAAAAAAATAGAGAAAAATATCATCACGGCCCTTGATGTTGGGACCTCAAAAATTGTGGTTTTAATCGCGGAAATAACACCGGCTGGGGCCATAGACATTATTGGGACAGGTCGTCATGTGTCGCGCGGATTAAAACGAGGGGTTGTTGTGGATATTGAATCTACAGTGCACTCAATTCAGCGTGCGGTACAGGAGGCTGAACTGATGGCAGGCTGTGAGGTTCGTTCGGTTTATACCGGTATAGCAGGCAGTCATATTAAAAGTTTGAATTCTCATGGGATTGTAGCGATTCGTGACAGAGAAGTCTCACAAATCGATGTTGAGCGTGTTTTAGATGCGGCGAAAGCCGTTCCTATTCCGGCTGATCAAAAAATCTTACATGTCTTACCTCAAGAATTTATTATTGATGGCCAAGGTAATATTCGAGAACCCATTGGCATGGCAGGTGTGCGGCTTGAAGCACGTGTGCATATTGTAACGGGTGCTGTGAGTGCTGCACAAAACCTCGTGAAATGTATTCGGCATTGTGGTCTTGAAGTCAATGATATGAGTTTAGAGCAGCTCGCCTCAAGTGATGCTGTTTTAACCGATGATGAAAAAGCGCTAGGTGTTTGTTTGGTTGATATTGGAGGCGGCACCACAGATATAGCCATTTTTTCACAAGGTGCGATTCAAGGTACAGCAGTGATACCTATTGCGGGCGACCAAGTGACAAATGATATTGCGATGGCGCTTCGTACACCTACAAAAGCGGCTGAAGTCATGAAGCTTGAATATGCGTGTGCGATGCCAGAGCTTGCAAGTACAGGTCAAATGATAGAGGTTTTAAGTGTCAATGGGCGACCCGGTCGGAAAATTTCAACCAAAGCATTGGCCGAAGTGGTGTCAGCGCGTTATGAAGAGCTTTTTCTATGGGTTCGGCATGAATTACGTCGTAGTGGATTTGAAGATTTAATTGCAGCAGGCATTGTACTAACAGGTGGTGGTTCAAATTTGAGTGGTGCCGTGGAACTTGCTGAAATGTGTTTTGAAATGCCAGTGAGGCAAGGTATTGTTTCTGAGATGACAGGTTTATCAGAAGAGATGATGCATCCCGCTTTCTCGACAGCTGTTGGTTTATTACGTTATGGCTTTCAACAGCAGCACGAAGGTGGGTATAATGGGTTTGCTTTGGGGGAAACGGCGAGCGGTGCCTGGCTGAAAATGAAACAGTGGTTTAGAGGAAATTTCTAAATCTAACTTGACCGTGAGGGGTAAGTGTCATGACAGAACAAATGGATAGCCAACAAGA
Organism: Legionella sp.; assembly: GCA_033791145.1. GTDB lineage: Bacteria > Pseudomonadota > Gammaproteobacteria > Legionellales > Legionellaceae > JAALKW01. Next base: position 4,169 of record JASJHH010000047.1, on the reverse strand, counting down.
TAATGCCATTATTAAAGTCGTCGGTGTTGGCGGCGGCGGCGGAAATGCAGTTGAGCATATGTTGGCTGAGCGTATTGACGGGGTTAAATTTATTTGTGCAAATACAGATGCACAAGCGCTTAGAAACTCCAAAGCTGAAATTCAAATGCAATTGGGCGATGAGCTAACAAAAGGCTTAGGCGCTGGTGCGAATCCTCAAATTGGACGAGAAGCCGCAGAAGAAGATCGTGAGTCTATTCGAGAAGTGCTCGAAGGGGCTGATATGGTATTTATTACGGCTGGCATGGGGGGCGGAACAGGTACGGGTGCTGCACCTGTGTTTGCAGAAGTGGCTAAAAGTTTAGGTATTTTAACGGTTGCCGTTGTGACCAAACCGTTCTCGTTTGAAGGAAAACAAAGGGCAATTGCAGCAGAAGAAGGCATGCGTCGCTTAGCCGAGCACGTAGACTCATTGATTACGATACCTAATAATAAATTATTGAGTGTGCTTGGAAAAAATATTACGCTCTTAAATGCATTTAAAGCGGCCAATAATGTATTGCTAGGTGCTGTGAAAGGCATTGCTGATTTAATTACGCGCCCAGGTTTAATTAACGTTGATTTTGCAGATGTCAGAACAGTAATGTCTGAAATGGGCATGGCCATGATGGGCACGGGTAGCGCGACAGGCGAGCAGCGTGCGCGACAAGCAGCTGAAGCGGCGATTGCATCACCGTTACTTGAAGATGTTAATTTTTCAGGGGCTCGCGGCATATTGGTTAATATTACAGCCGGCCTTGATATGTCGATTGGTGAGTTTGAAGAAGTAGGGGATGTGGTTAAAGAATTTATTTCAGATGATGCAACGGTTGTTGTCGGAACAGTGATTGATGCTGATATGACAGATGAAATGCGTGTAACGGTAATTGTTACAGGGCTTGGTGACGAAAAAACACGACAACAAATAACGCAACCTGCGACAACACGCGCGCCTTTATTCGAAACGCAACGTCATGATGGTAGTTTTGATTATCAAGCGCTAGATAAGCCGGCTGTTGTACGCAAACAAACAGCACCAGCATCACTATCACCAGTGTCATCAGCATCGATGCCATCAAATCCTACATCAGCTTCAACGAGCACACTGACGAAAGCAAGCACGGTGCCAGATGTCGATTATTTGGATATTCCGGCATTTTTGCGTCGCCATGAGCATGAGGAAGTTTAACCGTACTTTTTTTGTTTCTTGATATAGTCTAAACTGTATTAAAAGGTTTAGACTAATCAGTCGATTATTGCTAGAATCGTTCAGATTTTTGTATTAACCGATAAAGGACAAAATACGGTGAGTGACACCAGGTTAAAGCAACGTACACCAAAGACGGTGATTCAGGCAACAGGGGTTGGTTTACACTCAGGCGATAAAGTTTTATTGACCTTGCGCCCTGCGCCAATCAACACAGGTATTGTGTTTCGACGGACCGATCTTCCAGGCACACCTGAAGTTCCTGCATCGTATCAATATGTTAGTGAAACCACCTTATGTACCTCACTTCAGCACCAAGGCGTTCGTGTTGCAACAGTTGAGCACTTATTATCTGCCTTTGCAGGCTTAGGTATTGATAATGCGTATGTTGATATTGATGGCCCTGAAATACCAATTATGGATGGCAGTGCTGCACCGTTTGTTTTTTTGATTCAATCAGCGGGTATCACCGAGCAAAATGCCAAAAAACGCTTTATTCGTATTGTAAAACCACTGCGGGTAGAAGATAGTGGTAAATACGTACAATTTTTACCTTACGACGGCTATCGCGTTTCGTTTACAATTGATTTTGATCATCCTGTTTTCAACGATAAACCACAAACAGCAGCGTTTGATTTTTCATCGACTTCGTATCTAAAAGAAGTGTGTCGTGCACGGACCTTTGGGTTTATGTCTGACTATGAAAAATTACGCGAAGCGAACTTAGCCAAAGGCGGCAGTTTAGATAATGCGATTGTGGTGGATGATTATCGTATATTAAACGAAGATGGTTTACGGTTTGAAGACGAATTTGTTAAACACAAAATATTAGATGCTGTCGGTGATTTGTATTTATTGGGTTCTAGTTTAATTGGTGCCTTTGAAGGCTATCGTTCAGGACATGAGCTGAACAATCGTTTGTTGCGTGCACTGATTGCAGCAGAAGATGCTTGGGAATATGTTTATCCTGAAGCAGGCAGTCCGTCGCTAGATGGCTTCTCGGGAGCGTCTTTAGTTGAGGCTTAATATAGCTTAATGTTTTCCGAGGCGCTCTAAAGCTGCTTTTAATGGCTCATAACTACAATGCTTTGCACTCTCTCCAATTGTTTGTTTAGCTTGCTTTGAAAGTATTGCTCTGCGTTTTGTTTTTTTCAAAGGTTTTTTAGCAGCTGGAGACACGTTAATCTGAATGGCCGTCAGATGATGCAAGCCTGCACGTCTCAATTGGTCACGTAGTGTTGGCAGCTCATAGCGTAATCGTGCGGCCCATACAGCGTCTTCTACAGCGAGTACAAGGCATCCCTTAGAAAAGCGACTTACTTGGCAGGGAACCACTTCTTCAAGCCCCAAGTGTTCCTGTACTAAAGCCGTGAGTGTTTTTAATTGCGTTGCCTCTTCAAAAATTGAGGCAAGAGAAGCAGTAAAGCATTGTGTGATTTTTCGCATAATATAATCTCATCTCTCGCCTACGTGCCCTGCTTTATGCGGGGTACGTAGGACAGGGCATATTGTTTCATCGGCCTTTGTATTCTAGTATACAGGAATAAAGCATCAACTCGGAGCATTTAAATATGGATAATCAGCATGTCGTATATCAAGCCCGTTTACATTGGGTTTTATTTGTTTGGCCTATTTTATTTTTTGTATTTAGCGCGTGGTTTGGCATTAATTTTCCGTCACTTCATGAAGCGAGTGTATTGTTCATGCTTATCGGCTTAATTTGGAGTGTATTGATGTGGCTGACTTATCAGTTTTCATCCTTGACGATTAAAGAAAAACAAGTGGTCTTACGAAGCGGTATTCTAGTCCGTCAAACGATTGATGTTCCGCTCTCTAAAATTGAAAGCATAGATATTAAGCAGTCTATTATAGGAAGCTTACTTAAATATGGTTCGCTTGTGATTACAGGGACAGGGGGCACTCGTCAATCTATCGGATATGTTGCAAGGCCACTTACGTGCCGCAGGCACATTGAGCAGCTGATGCATGCGCTGTAACAACAGCCTTTTTTGTAGCGTAAAGATCTATTTTTGCGTTTACAGTGCAATTTAAACACTGTACGCTCTGGCGTTTTCTCCGGAGTAAGTATGGGTATTTACGATGTTCAACTTAAAGCAGTAGGAATCTTTCCCGATACTGCTTTATATCAAGATTTTACGGATGCATGTAGCCTACTTAAATCAAACAATATTGATCCAGACCAAGACGCAGATTTATACCATATTTTAATTCAGCAAGCATCGTATGCCTCTTGTATTTCGCACTTATTTGTCATGCTTAAACAAGCTGATATTGCATATAACGCTGAAAACAAGGCGTTTTATCATCACTTAATTGCCCAAAAAAATAATAGTTTACGTTATGTACGTGCTTTTATGTTGCTTCAAGCAGCAGGCTTTGAATTTGAGCAAGATAACACCGCGTATGATCTATTAATTCAAGCAGGAGCAGTTAACTCTCATTTGTCATATACGCTCGCGAAAGGGTTTGTTAGTCTTCACAATGAAAAAATTGTATTCAATGAAAAAAATAAAGCCTTGTATCTGTTTTTGAGCGAAAACCAAGCAAATATAGAGAGCTTGTCTGAAGGTGTTATTTCGTTTCAGCAAGCAGGGATTTTTCTGAATCAAGACAATCAATTTTTGTATGAGGGATTGGTTCAGAGTTTACCTTATATTGACATTTTTGCTGATGAAATTATTCAACTTAAAACAGCAGGGCTTGATTCTAATCAAGATAAAGTTTTTTTCGAGGTGGTGATTTATACAAGGGACAAAACCAATCTTGCAGAAATGTTAATGATATTAAGAGCTTCAGGTTTTGATCCTGATCACGATGAAGCCTTCTACGATAAATTATGTCGAGCAAATCATAGAGAGCAGCTTGCTCGGGCGTCTGCCTTACTAAAAACAGCAGGGTTTGATCTTCGGCAAAATGAAGGCTC
>JASJHH010000046.1:0-22834 GCA_033791145.1 Legionella sp. | reverse complement strand
CCCGCGCGATAAAACAAACGGCCAAGCCCTGTTCCGCCTTTAACAAACACCCAATCATTGAATATATCAAATCCATATTTTTCTTCGAGCACACGATAAGGTGCTGAAAATAGTCGTGCTAAACGTGCAGGTATTGCAGGCCATACCATATAGAAAAGCCAAGCCAAAATAATACCGCTCATTGTGAGCCAAAACACAGGCGAATGCGGTGCGTTCAATGCTGTTTTAAGCGGCGAGAGAACACCTTCTTCAGTAATCGCACCTAAGACATCAAATTGCGGGAATACCGTGATTGAAGGACCTAATAAGCCCGGCTTATCAAATAAAATCGGCTGATAAAGCAAATAGCCGAGTATCACGGATGGAATCGCTAATAAAACCAATGCCAACCAAACAACCCAAGGTGATTCATGTACATGACCATAGGTTTTTTGTGTCATTCTTGGGGCGCCATGAAACGTCATGAAAAAAGCCCTAAAGGTATAAATCGCTGTGACCATTGCACCGAGTGCCACACACACATACGCATAGCTGCTGCCAGGAATAGCACTTAATTTTGCGGCTTCAATAATCGTATCTTTGGAATAAAACCCTGCAAACGGCGGTACGGCACACAGCGCTAATCCACCAATAAGAAAAGTAACATACGTAATCGGCATTTTTTTCCAGAGTCCGCCCATTTTCCGCATGTCTTGCTCATGATGCATGCCCATAATTACAGAGCCAGCTGCCAAGAATAATAGCGCTTTAAAGCACGCATGGGTTAACAAATGAAACATCCCTGCACTAAAGGCAGAAGCCCCCATTGCAACCATCATGTAACCCAGCTGCGACAGTGTTGAATACGCAATCACGCGTTTAATATCATTCATCACAATCGCAAGTAAACCCGTAAATAATGCGCCTGTGGCACCAATCACCAAAACAAAACTCAAGGCTGTTTCAGAGTATTCTATCAGTGGCGAAATACGCGCCACCATAAAGACACCCGCAGTTACCATGGTTGCCGCATGAATTAAGGCCGAAATAGGGGTTGGGCCTTCCATAGACTCAGGCAGCCACACATGCAGTGGCACTTGGGCTGACTTACCCATGGCCCCTACAAATAATAAGAGTGAAATAACAGTTAGAACAGGCCAAGCAGTATCGCCCCAAATATGAATCGTTTGAGTCGACATACTTGATGCTTTTGAAAATACAGTCGCATAATCAAGGCTACCTGTGTACATCAACAACAATGCAATACCTAACAAAAAACCAAAATCACCCACGCGATTCACTAAAAAAGCTTTTAAGCTACCTTGAAGTGCTGCTTCACGCTCGAACCAAAATCCAATTAATAAATAAGAAACAAGCCCAACGCCTTCCCAGCCAAAAAAGAGATGTAAAAATCCGTTCGCTGTTACAAGCATTAACATCATAAACGTAAAGAGCGAAATGTAGCTAAAAAAGCGCTGGTAACCTGCATCATCGGCCATGTAGCCAACGCTATACAGGTGCACTAAAAGTGACACAAACGTAACCGTCACCATCATGATTGCAGTTAAGGGATCAATTAAAAGTCCAATATGAAACGCATAAGCAAAGGGCTTTGGTGCGCTCGCCCAGGTATATGCATTGATATTTAAGGTCATACCGCCAGATAAAACTAATTTAGCGACATAAAGGGCTGCACCAAACGCAACCAAAAGGCCTGCGATTGTGACGATATGTGCACCACGCCGCCCAACTTGTTTCCCGAAAAAACCGGCTATTATTGCACCCAACAACGGCGCTAATACACAAAGCCAACTGGTTGTTAATAAATTCACGCGGCTATCCTTTCAAATGGTTCATATCATTCACCGAAATACTGCCGCGATGACGATAAAGCAATAAAACAATGGCAAGGCCAATCGCAGCTTCTGCTGCTGCAACAGTCAAAATAAAGAACACAAACGCTTCACCATGATGAGTGCCATGTGCCGAAGAAAAGGCAACAAAATTCGTATTGACAGCCAACAACATCAGCTCAAGACAAATCAAAAGCGTAATCACATGTTGTCGATTAATCACCATCCCAAAAAGGCTCACACCAAATAAAATACCGCTTAAAATCAAATAATTTGTGACAGGAATCATGTTTTTTTCTCCCCTGCTTTTTCTGCTTTCATACTAACCAACGTAATACGATCTGCCTTTTTGGTCATGATTTGCTTCACAACATCTTGCCGTTTGCCCGGTCGCGGCACACGATGCGTTAAGGTAATCGCTGCAATAATTGCAACCAGTAAAATCATCGCCGCCATTTCAAACGCTAAAAGATTATCTGTATATAACACGAGGCCCAGCGCTTCTGTATTAGAAATCTCACTGATTTTCGGCGCGAGCGAAGCAGCAGCCCCAAGGCTTAACCCCTGTTTTGGCATGGCCTGCATCAGTAAGCCAAGAAATAAAGCAATCCCTAAAACAGCCCATGGCAAATAGTACTTCAACGATGTTTTCATGGTTTCTGTATCAATATTTAACATCATCACAACAAATAAAAATAACGTCATAACAGCGCCCACATACACAAGCACTAAAATTAACGCTAAAAATTCAGCTTCGGCAAGCATCCATAATACCGCAGCACCAAAAAAGGCCAAGATCAAAAACAAAACCCCGCGTACAGGATTACGTTGAATTGCAGCAAAAAAAGCCGCAATACTCGTCAATCCAGCGAATATATAAAAAATAGTATTTAGTAATACATCGTGCATTTTAACCTCGCCTTAATTCACCGATATTTTGCATCAACAGCTCTATCTTTCGCTAACTGCGATTCCATTAGATCGCCTACTGCCAATAACTTTTCTTTGGTCATAATATTCTGACCCCGTTCATCCATGTGATAATGATGAATCGGTGTTACCACGATTGAATCAACCGGACAGGACTCTTCACACAAACCACAGTTGATGCACTTAAACATATCAATGTCATAACGCGTCGTACGACGACTACCATCCTCTCGCGCTTCTGCATCAATAGTAATCGCAAGTGCCGGGCAAACTGCTTCACATAATTTGCACGCAATACAACGCTCTTCCCCATTTGGATAACGCCTTAATGCGAGCAACCCACGAAATCTCGGCGAAATCGGCGTTGTTTCTTCAGGAAACTGAACCGTTATTTTCTTCTTAAAAAAATAACGTCCGGTTACACGTAATCCTGCAAAAAGTTCCAGTAACAAGAAGCTTTTTACATAATGTTTTGCATAACGATAGATGCTTTTCATTCTAAAAACCTCTTAACTTACGAAAACCAAGGGCCAATTTTTGCCAGAACCATGAACGCTGTTACTATCACCCAAACCAAGGTGACAGGAATCAGAACCTTCCAGCCCAGTCGCATGAGTTGATCGTAGCGATAACGTGGAAAAGTTGCCCTAAGCCACAAATAAACAAAAATAAAAAACGATACTTTGAGCAAAAACCAGACCAATCCAGGCACAAAGAAAAACAAATCATTTAATACAGGAATCCCTTGGAACGGTGATAACCAACCACCCAAGAAAAATAACGTCAGCATTGCAGAAATTAACAGCATGCTAGCATATTCAGCCATAAAAAAGACCATAAACCCCATCGCACCATATTCTACATGGAAGCCCGCGACAATTTCAGACTCTCCTTCGGCCAAATCAAACGGCGCACGATTGGTTTCAGCAACACCTGCTATCCAAAACGCCACAAACAGTGGCAATAACGGCACAGCCCACCAATGTAAAATGCCACCGGCTTGTGATACGACAATCTCTGTGATATTCATGCTATTTGCTGCAAGCAAAACACCAACTAGCGCAAATCCCATTGCAATTTCATACGATACAGTTTGGGCAGCACTTCGAAGCGCACCCAGCATTGCATATTTAGAATTAGACGCCCATCCTGAAATTAATATGCCATAAACCCCAAGTGAGCTCATCGCAAACAAATACAATACCCCTGCATTCAAATTTGCAAGCACTAAACCTTGATCAAACGGAATAGCCGCCCATCCTGCTAACGCCGGACCCAGCGTATAAAGGGGCGCTGTCACAAATAAATATTTATTTGATCTCAACGGAACAATTAATTCTTTTTGGAGTAATTTAAACAAATCAGCAAATGGCTGCAATAAGCCTTTAAAGCCAACGCGATTCGGGCCTATTCTGAGTTGAATATAACCAATCACTTTTCGCTCAGCATAGGTCAAATAAGCCACACCTATCAAGAGCGGCAATACAATCACAAGGATCTTAATAATGATCCACAATAATAGGCTAATATCCCGTAACATGATTTATCCTAAATTAGCGCTTAATCGTTATAGAAGCAAAGGCGTGACCTAAGTCAACCGTCTCAGACAGGGCACATGCCACCCACACAACACCTGGTGCAATTTGCTCATCACATGCCAGCGGCAATGTTATCTCAATATCACCTTGAGATACAGTGGCTGTTTCATCTAAATCAAACTGTTTGGCCGTTTTTGGATGCACGCGAATCTGTGCTTTATCTGCTGCTGCACACGTTTGTAAAGCATTTGCGTGACGTACAACTGAATCAATCCGATACAATGGCCACTCGCCCACACGTACCAAAGCAGTTTCTGCATCGTCGAAAACAGGCAAAGTTTCCGGATAAAAACAATCCTCAATAGGTGCATCAACTAAAGCAAGTTCTGATTGAATGCGCTCTAACACAGCCTGGCTTGAAACATAGTCAAAATCTTTGCAATGCAAAATATTACCGAGTACCCGCAATATTTTCCATCCTGGACGTGCCTCACCCATTGGCGCCACAGCACCTGCTACGGTTTGCCATGTGTTATCAACATTAATATAAGTCCCTGACGTTTCACCCGGAAGTGCCATTGGCAAGATAACATCCGCACACTCTAATGCAGACTCTGTTTGATAAGCAGTCAGTGAAACAACAAATTCTGCTGCAAGCATTGCCTGCCTTGTATTAGAGGGATTCGCAATATCAAGACTTGGATCAAGGCCCAATAAAACATAAGCTTTAAGTTTAGCAAGTAATGCATCTTGCATTGAGAGCCCTGGGGTTTCTAAAGCTTTTCCAAGCGGCTCACGATGCGGCAACATACCAGAGAGCCATGCACCGGAACTATTCGCACCCGTTGTAAATCGCACATGTGTTGCACCACTTAAATTACAAATCCATTGAATTAAACTGCGGAGCAAAGCAGCATCTGGATGATTTTCAAACAAAGCTCCTGTCACAATCACAGCTTTTGGTTTGCTTAAAGCTCGCGCAAGCGCTTGTATTGCTTTTGCTTTGACTTCTGCTTTAGGCAATAATTTTTTCAAGGCTTCTGGTAATGCAATATCTGATTTATTTTTATTATTTACATCTAATATTTTCAATAAATCTATCAGCTGTTGCGGCATTTCATTGGGTGATACCGTGATTGCGTTTTTAACAGGCACACATAAATCATTGTTTACAGCATTCATGCTATAAAGTGCCGCACCATTTTGATGTGCTTTTCTAAGACGAACACCTGCTAAAGGCACTTCACGTAAGAGATTACAACCTAATATAAAAATCACTTCTTGTGCTTCAAGTTCATGATAAGGCAAAGAACTGGTCGGCATCATGGGTTGCAATGCCTGGTCGCGATGGTCAGTTGCATGCACACGATGGTCAAGATTTTTCACGCCTACGGCACGCATAAGTTGCTGCAACAAATACATTTCTTCAAGCGTTGAAGATGGGTGTGAGAATGCAGCGCATTGTTCTGGACCATGCTTTTCAATCACACGGCTTAGGCCTTCTGCAGCAAATGTTAAAGCTGTTTGCCAATCCACAACTTCCCATTGCCCTTCACGTTTAATCATCGGCTCGGTTAAACGTGCATCTTTTTGTTTAAGCCCTAAATAACTAAATCTATCTCTATCAGAAAGCCAAGTTTCATTGAGCGCTTCATGCGTTTTAGGTACAACCCGCATGAGCTCATTACGGCGCACATGGAAAAAAACATTCGAGCCTAAACAATCATGCGTTGCAACACTTGCATGCCGCGTTAACTCCCATGCGCGTGCGGTAAACCGAGAAGGTTTTGCTGTGAGTGCACCGACAGGACATAAGTCAATAATATTACCTGAAATTTCAGAACGTAAACTATGCTGAACATAGGTCCCGATTTGCATATTCTCGCCCCGACCCATGCCGCCTAATTCTTGAAGGCCCGCGATTTCATCGCCAAAACGAACACATCGTGTGCATTGAATACAGCGCGTCATTTCAGTTGCAACCAAAGCACCTAAATCATCATCCTGAACCACGCGTTTAGGCTCTGAATATTCAGAGCTGTCCGCACCGAAACCCATCGAAACATCTTGTAATTCACACTCACCGCCTTGATCGCAAATCGGGCAATCTAAGGGATGATTTATTAACAAAAACTCCATAACCGCTTCTTGTGAACGACGTGCAGCTTCTGACTGTGTTAAGACTTTCATGCCATCTGTAATCGGTGTTGCACACGCGGGAAGTGTTTTTTTGGAATTGATGACTTCAACCAAACACATCCGGCAATTCGCCGCAACAGATAGTTTTTTATGATAACAAAATCGAGGAATATGAATCCCTGCTTCATCTGCTACTTCAATGATCATTTTTCCGTTTTCAACGTCAAACGATTTGCCGTCAATTTCAATGGTTGCCATGATTAAACCGCCACACTCGAATGTTTATGCTTAATAAAATAATCAAACTCTGAATAAAACTGCTTTACAAAACTTTGAACAGGCCACGCCGCAGCCTCACCCAAGGCACAAATCGTACGCCCTTCGATGTTATCCGCAACGTTAACTAATTTCTCAATGTCTCCAGGCTTGCCTTGACCTGATTTAATACGACCTAACAAGCGTACCATCCAGCCCGTCCCTTCGCGACACGGCGTGCACTGCCCACATGACTCTTCCATATAAAAGTGCGACACGCGATAGAGCACATCGACCATGCAGGTTGTATCATCCATAATAATAACAGCGCCAGAACCAAGCCCTGAACCTGCTTTTTGGATGCTGTCATAATCCATATTGAGCTTCATCATGACGTCTCCTGGTAACACCGGCATCGATGTCCCACCAGGAATCACAGCTTTAAGTGGTCTGCCATCACGCATGCCGCCAGCAAGCTCTAATAATGTTTTAAATGGCGTACCTAATGGGATTTCAATATTCAGTGGCTTATTGACATGACCACTGACGCTAAAGCATTTTGTGCCACCGTTATTGGGCTTGCCTAAGTTTAAAAACCAATCACTGCCTTTTTCAATTATCACAGGCACAGATGCAAACGTTTCTGTATTATTAATCGTCGTTGGCTTTCCATAAAGCCCATAATTAGCAGGAAACGGCGGTTTAAATCGTGGTTGGCCTTTTTTACCTTCAAGCGAATTCAAAAGTGCAGTTTCTTCACCACAAATATACGCCCCTGCGCCTAGATGATTATGTAAATCAAAATCAAAACCAGACCCTAAAATATTCTTGCCAAGCAACCCGGCTTGATAAGCTTCTTTAAGCGCTGCTTCCATGCGCTCGTAAGGCTCCCAAAACTCACCTCGAATATAGTTATAACCAACCGATGCCCCCATGACATAGGCTGCAATCGCCATGCCTTCAATCAACTGATGCGGGTTATATCGTAATATATCGCGATCTTTGCAGGTGCCTGGCTCGCCTTCATCTGAATTACAAACAACATATTTTTGAACCGGCGAATTACGGTTCATAAAGCTCCATTTTAAGCCTGTTGGAAAACCGGCTCCACCCCGACCACGCAAGGCTGAATGCTTTAAGGCATCAATCAATTCTGCTGCCGGTGTTTGTTCGGCTAATATACGACGCCAAACGCCATACCCGCCAATGCCCTCATAGGTCGATAACGCCCAGGGAGTTTTAAGATCTAATGTCCGATAACAGACTTGATTCAATGCAACCACAGTCAAGGCCTCTATTTTTTATAAATATTTATCTAACACAGTATCTAGTGCATCTATGGTTAAATTCTCATGATAATCTTTATCTACTTGCATCATAGGTGCATTCACACATGCCCCTAAGCATTCAACAGCACATAATGTAAATCGCCCGTCTTTTGTTGTTTCACCTGCATTAACACCCAATTTTTTTTGCAATGCATCAAAAATAACTCGTGCGTCACGCAACTGACACGTAATATTCGTACACACATTAATGCTATGCCGTCCTGCAGGCTTAACACGATACATGCTATAAAATGACGCGACTTCATAAACCGCAACAGCTGGCATATCAAGATACTCAGCAACAGCGTCCATTGCAGGTTGTGTTAAATAACCCTGGTTTTCTTGGACCAACATCAGCGATTGCATCACGGCTGATTGTTTTTGATCTTTCGGAAATTTTTTAACCCAGGTATCAATTTCTTTCAGACTTTCTTCAGAGACAAACTGCCGCATTAATTCAACTTTACTCACCGGTCAATCTCCCCAAATACAATATCTTGGCTTGCTAAAATCGCAACACCATCCGCAAGCATATGGCCTTTTACCATTTCATCAAGGCTTGCTAAATGTGAAAATCCAGGCGCCCGAATTTTTAGGCGATACGGTTTATTTGCGCCATCTGAAACCAAATAAACACCAAATTCACCTTTAGGTGCTTCAACAGCGCTATAAACTTCTCCAGGAGGCAAAGCAAAGCCTTCTGTAAATAATTTAAAATGATGAATTAAGGCTTCCATATCATGCTTCATGGTTTCACGCGGTGGTGGCGTAATTTTATGATCATCTAATTTAATAGGGCCAGGGTTATTACGCAGCCATGTAATACATTGTTTAATAATTTGATTCGATTGACGCATTTCTTCAACGCGCACTAAATAACGATCGTAACAATCTCCGTTTTTACCGACAGGGATATCAAATTTAACCTGGTCATATGCCGCATAGGTTTGTTTTTTTCGTAAATCCCAAGCAACACCTGAACCACGTAGCATTGGACCACTAAAGCCTAGTTGTAATGCATCTTCAGGTGAAACAATACCAATATCAACCGTACGTTGCTTCCAAATCCGATTATCTGTTAATAGCGTCTCATATTCATCGATATAGCCTGGAAAGCGACCCGTAAAGGCTTCTAAAAAATCAAGCAAGCTTCCTGTGCGATGCGCATTGATGGCTGCTACTTCACGCTCAGTATGCCATCTTGAAGGCTTGTATTGCGGCATTGTGTCTGGTAAATCGCGAGCAACCCCACCCGGCCGATAATACGTTGCATGCATTCTCGCGCCAGAAACGGCCTCATAGCAATCAAACAAATCTTCTCGCTCACGAAAGGCATATAAAAAAACCGTCATAGCACCAATATCAAGCGCTGTTGCCCCAAGCCATAACAAATGATTTAAAATTCGTGTTACTTCATCAAACAATGTGCGAATGTATTGCGCCCTAATAGGTGCTTCAACCCCAAGCATTTGCTCAATTGCACGCACATAAGCATGTTCGTTACACATCATGGAGACATAATCGAGCCTGTCCATATACCCAATATTTTGAATGTAAGGCTTTGTTTCTACAAGCTTTTCCGTGCCTCGATGTAAGAGCCCCACATGCGGGTCAGCACGCAGAATAGTCTCACCTTCAAGCTCTAACACCAAACGTAATACACCATGTGCAGCTGGATGTTGTGGACCAAAATTTAAGGTGTATTGTTGTAATTCCATCATGATAAAGCCCCTCGAATCACTTTAGGTACTAATGTACGTGGTTCAATCTCAACAGGCTCATAAATCACTTTTTGTGCGTCGCTATCATAACGCATTTCAACATGACCACTTAATGGAAAATCTTTTCTGAAGGGATGACCAATAAAACCATAATCAGTGAGTATACGCCTTAAATCAGGATGTCCATCAAACAAAATACCGTACATATCATAGGCTTCGCGCTCAAACCAATTGGCACTTCGCCAAATCGAAACAATGGATGCCACCGCAGGTAGCGCTTCATCCAAATAAACTTTAATACGCAAACGATGATTTTTTGTCGTTGATAACAAATGATATACCACAGCAAAACGTGCGGGTTTAACTTGTTCTGCATTTTCTTTTGCATCACGATCAAGCTCTCGACGTTCAACGGCCCGAGAAAAGCCATCTGAGCTCGCTGCATCTGTTTCCCACTGAGACAGCCCATAGTGCAAATAATCCACGCCACATACGTCAATTAATATGTTAAATGCAAAATCAGCATGATCACGTAACTGTGTCATCACGGGTAACAAGGCACTTCTGTCAATCACAGCGGTTAACTCACCCAACGCTTCTGTTATTTCAACTTCGGAAGGGTCCCACACTGCGCGTAATGCATCATGTAAGGTTGTTTTTTTTATCATGAAGCCTCAATTATTTTCTTTCGTTTGACTTTGTTTTGTAACTGAATAATGCCATACAACAGTGCTTCAGCTGTTGGAGGACATCCGGGCACATAAATATCAACAGGAACAATTCGGTCACAGCCTCGAACAACCGAATAAGAATAATGATAATACCCACCACCATTCGCACAAGAACCCATTGAAATTACCCACCGAGGTTCTGACATTTGGTCATAGACCCGTCTTAATGCAGGCGCCATTTTGTTACATAAAGTGCCTGCAACAATCATGACATCAGATTGCCTTGGGCTTGGGCGAAAAATAACACCAAATCGGTCTAAATCATAACGTGCCGCACCTGCATGCATCATTTCAACCGCACAACAGGCAAGACCAAAGGTCATGGGCCACATTGAGCCACTTTGAGCCCAAGTGCCTAATTTCTCAAGTGTTGTGGTTGCAAACCCTTGCTTATTTAATTGACCTTCAAGCATTCAAAACCTCACTCCCACTCTAACGCACCGCGTTTCCACTCATAAATAAAACCAATTACAAGCAACCCTAAAAACAGCATCATGGCGAAAAAGCCAAACCATCCAAGCTGCCGAAGCACTAAAGCCCATGGAAAGAAAAAAGCAGTTTCTAAATCAAAAATAATAAACAACAATGCCACCAAGTAAAAACGCACATCAAAAGGAATGCGTGCATTTTCAAACTCAGGAAACCCACACTCATAGGGCGCATCTTTCACCGCATCAGGGCGGCGATTGGACAAAAGTGCGCCCGCACCCAACAAGACACTGCCTAAGACAAGCGCTATTAGAATAAAAATCAAGACGGGTAAATACTGTGATAGCATCATATCGTTTTGCTCATTTGGTACCGAAGGCCGGACTCGAACCGGCACAGCTTGCGCCACCGCCCCCTCAAGACGGCGTGTCTACCAATTCCACCACTTCGGTAAATCGTTATTGTTGCTCTACATCCATTGGAACCGGAATCGTAGAACCGGGTGCCTGACTTGTTGCTGGCATCATCACTTGATTGGCTTTTTGATATTGATTCGCCACCATAGCAGATAATGAAACGCTCGTCACAAAAAAGGCCATTGCAAGCCCTCCTGTTAATTTAAACAAGAAGCTTCCAACGCCTTGACTGCCAAACACGGTGCCCGAAGCACCTGAGCCAAAAGCAGCACCTACATCAGCACCTTTCCCATGTTGCATCAACACTAACCCAACGAGGGTCATTGCGATTAACACATGAAACACTAAAAATATTTGATACATGTCACAATTTCCAAAAATCGTTTTGCATTCAGTGAGGCACCGCCCACCAACCCACCATCAATCTCAGACATCGCAAATAATGCCGCTGCCGTTGTTTCTGTCACACTCCCACCATAAACAATAGGAAGTGCGTCTGCATCTTCAGGCGAAAGCGCCGCAATAACTGCTCGAATACTCGCCTGAACCGTTGCTGCATCTTCTGGTGTTGCAGTTTGCCCCGTACCTATGGCCCAAACCGGTTCATATGCAACAACCGACGCGTCAAAATCTCCGCTACCATCACGACAAACAGCTCGTAATTGCGCTTCTAAAACCGACATTGTTAAGCCTTCTTTACGCTCTAATTCGGTCTCACCTACGCAAAGAACCGGTATCATATCATGTTCTTTCACGCGGTGGAATTTCTTCGCAACACATTTTTCATCTTCATTAAATAAATGACGACGCTCAGAGTGCCCCACCAGCACATAAGTACACCCATAATCTTTCAACATCCCAGCCGACAGCTCACCCGTATACGCCCCCGAGTCTTCAAAATAAACGGTTTGAGCCCCCCATTTTATTTGCGTGTTACTTAAACGCTCAGCCACTTCAGGAATATAAATAGCCGGAGGAAAAACAACCACCTCAGGAGATGCCTGTGTTGTATCAGGAAAGTTTTCAAGTAGCTCATCTAATAAACGATGGATGCTCTCGCGAGACCCGTTCATTTTCCAATTTCCCATGACCAATTGCTGTCGCATGCGTTGCTATCCTTAATTAAATCACGATTAAGCTGCTGTTTCTGTTGAATCTAGTGTTTGTGCGATAAGCTCTATTTCATCCCGAAGATTTGTCGCATCATGCGTTACACTTTGCTCATCATGCCCTTCAACCATGACGCGAAGTACAGGCTCTGTGCCGGATGGACGCAATAAAACACGGCCTTCGCCTTTGAGTTTTAAATTAAGCGCTTCCACACGCGCTTTAACTTCAGGATTGTTTGCAAGCAATGCCGCTTTTTTTGTTTTAAGATTCACTAAAGTCTGTGGTAATAAAGTAATCCCTTCGCATAAAGCATCTAAAGTCTTGTTTTTTTGAACCATCATGGCAAGCACTTGCAATGCTGCCACAATACCATCTCCTGTCGTCGTTTTATCTAAACAAACCACATGCCCTGACGTTTCACCACCAATACGCCATTGCCGTTCATGTAATGCTTCAAGCACATAGCGATCGCCTACGTTCGAACGCACAAAAGGAATATTGGATGCTTCCAGTGCTTTTTCTAATCCATAATTGGTCATGAGAGTCCCCACCACCCCACCTTGTAATACGTTTCTTTCTTGTCTGTCTTTTGCAATCATATATAAAATTTGGTCGCCATCAATCAAGCGCCCTCTGGCATCGACAAGTACAACTCTATCACCATCGCCATCCAATCCAACGCCTATATCAGCCCCATGTACTAAGACCTCAGCTTGTAATGCTTCAGGTGCGGTTGAACCTACGTTTTTATTAATATTAAATCCATCGGGCTTATTGCCGATAGTAATCACGTCCGCACCCAGCTCTGAAAAGACATGCGGCGCCACATAATACGTTGCGCCATGCGCGCAATCGACGACAATTTTTAAGCCTGTCAGGCGCGTCAAAGATGGAACCGTTGCTTTACAAAACTCAATATAACGCCCAGCTGCGTCATTGATTCGCACAGCCTTGCCTAAGTTTTCGGAGGCTACCACTTCTATTTTTTTCGTTAATTCAGCTTCTATTGACAGCTCCGTCTCATCTGGAAATTTAAAGCCATCTGATGAAAAAAACTTAATGCCATTATCATGAAATGGATTATGAGAAGCGCTAATTACAATACCTGCTGTTGCACGCAGTGTTCGAGTCAAATAAGCCACCGCAGGCGTTGGCATAGGGCCTAACAAACCCACATTGACACCCGCCGCAGATAAACCGGCTTGAAGCGCTGACTCTAATAAATAACCTGAAACACGTGTATCTTTTCCAATTAAAACGCGCTTGCGTCCACCATTAACCAAAACACGACCAACAGCCCAGCCTAGTTTTAAAATAAATTCAGGCGTAATATCATCAGAACCTACACGACCTCGAATACCATCGGTCCCAAAATGTTTACGTTGTGTCATTTTATGTCCTTATTTAATCTAAATCGCTGTCTTGCAACATCACATCAATCATTTCAAGCGCCTGCCTTGTTTCGGCTACATCATGTGTTCTTAGCATAGCAACACCGTTTAATGCTGCAAATACAGACAAAGCCAACCCACCAGACAAGCGATTGCCTACTGTTTGCTGCAAAACAGCGCCTATTGTACTTTTACGAGAAACACCGAGCAATAGCGGCATATTATTGTCTGTCAGCATTGCTATTTTTTTCGTTAACCTCAAATTTTGTTTAACTGTTTTTCCAAAACCAAAACCTGGGTCTAAAATCAACTGTGTTCTAGATAAGCCGGCATCAAGACAAGCTGCAACACGCGCCTCAAAAAAAGCATGCACTTGTAATATCACATCATCTATATTTTCTGTATCTGCATCAGAAAGCCCCACCTGCATAGTTTCAGGCGTGCCTTGCATGTGCATTAAACACACCGGCACATCAAGCGTTGCCGCCATGTCGAGCGCACCTGGTTTTTGCAATGCAAATACATCGTTAATGCATGCAGCACCGGCCAAAATAGCCGCCTGCATCACTTCGGGTTTATAAGTATCGATTGAGATAGCAATATCATGACGTGATAAAATCAACTCGAGCACAGGCATCAGTCGCTGAAGCTCTTGAGCCACATCTAATGCTTTTGCACCAGGCCGTGTTGATTCCGCGCCAATATCTAATATATCCGCGCCATCATGAATCATTTTTTCGGCTTGGCTTAATGCAGCTTCTGGTTTTAAAAATAAACCGCCATCCGAAAAAGAGTCTGGCGTTATATTTAAAACCCCCATCACCAAAGGCTTGCCTCGATAGTGCGGCGGCACTAAAACAGGTTTAGATGCCGCGCACCATGCTTTAAAATCAACTTTATTCATGACAATAAAGCCGATTAAGCGGCTGGATCAGCAGGGTTTTCTTTGGGCGTTGATTTTTTTGACGACGCACGCTTCTTTGGTTTTTCTTCTTGCGTAGGTGGTGCACTCATTTCATCCCAATCATCAGGAGGAGAAGGCAGTTCACCTGCCATAATTTCTTTGATTTGCTTCGCATCAATCGTTTCGTATTTAATTAACCCTTCTGCCATGAGATTTAATTTGTCTCTATTCTCAGATACAATTTTTGTTGCGCGTTGATAATTTCTTTCAATAATCACGCGGACTTCTGCATCAACCATTTGTGCGGTTTTATCTGACATTTCTTTATTGCTAGACATTGAGCGCCCTAAAAACACCTCGCCCTCTTCTTCTTCCCCAAATGTCATTGGCCCAAGGGACGAAAGCCCCCAACTGGTTACCATTTTTCGTGCAATCTCAGTGGCACGCATAATATCGTTTGATGCACCTGTAGTGACTTCTTTTTCACCAAAAACAAGCTCTTCTGCAACACGCCCCCCAAACAAGCTCGCCAACTGGCTCTCTAAGCGCTGTCGACTATGGCTATACCTATCTTGATCCGGCAAAAACATCGTCACACCCAATGCACGCCCACGTGGAATAATCGTTACTTTATATACAGGGTCATGATCAGGCACCAATAAGCCCACGATTGCGTGTCCTGCTTCATGAAATGCAGTTAATTTTTTCTCAGACTCATCCATAACCATTGAGCGCCGTTCGGCCCCCATCATAATTTTATCTTTGGCTTTGTCTAATTCAATCATCCCTACTTTTCGTTTGTCCGCGCGCGCTGCAAACAAAGCGGCTTCATTAATTAAATTAGCCAAATCAGCCCCTGAGAATCCAGGCGTCCCTTTTGCGATGGCTAAAATATCAACCACTTCTTCAGCAGGCACTTTATTCATATGTACACGTAAAATATGCTCACGCCCTCTGATATCAGGCAATGGCACGACCACCTGTCTATCAAACCGACCCGGTCTTAACAAAGCAGGGTCAAGTACATCAGGGCGATTCGTTGCCGCAATCACAATCACACCTTCACTGCCTTCAAACCCATCCATTTCAACCAACAACTGATTTAAAGTTTGCTCACGCTCATCGTGCCCACCGCCAAGTCCTGCACCTCGATGACGACCCACCGCATCAATCTCATCAATAAAAATAATACATGGCGATTGTTTTTTTGCTTGTTCAAACATATCACGCACACGTGACGCCCCAACACCCACAAACATTTCTACAAAATCTGAACCTGATATTGTATAAAACGGTACTTTTGCTTCACCTGCCACGGCTTTTGCAAGTAAGGTTTTTCCGGTGCCCGGTGCGCCTACTAATAATACGCCGCGTGGAATGCGCCCCCCTAATTTTTGAAATTTAGACGGATCTCGTAAAAAATCAACCAACTCTTTCACTTCATCTTTGGCTTCATCAACCCCTGCGACATCGGCAAAAGTAACTTTCACTTGGTCTTCATCTAACAAGCGTGCTTTTGAACGACCAAACGACATCGCCCCTCCTTTACCACCACCGCCCCCTTGCATTTGGCGCATAAAAAACACCCAAACGCCGATTAATAACAACATAGGGAACCAATTAATAAAAATATGCAGCAAGAAACTTTCTTGTTGTTTTTCTTGCCCACTGACCGCCACATTATTTTTTAATAACTCACCCAAAAGTGCGTTATCTCGCATCGGCTGATAGGTCACAAAATGCTGATTATTTTTAGTTGTCCCTCGAATAATTCGGTCATCTTCAACCAAAACAGAGGCAATGCCACCTTGATCAATTTCTTTTAAAAAATGACTGTATGAAATTTTTTCTGTCGCCGCATTTCGAGGACCAAAATTACTAAACACCGAGACCAGAACAATCGCTATAATCAGCCAAAGAAATAAGTTTTTAACCATATCGTTCAAAATAATAACCCCAAAAAAAACATCTCTATATCTGCATAAAGGTACTACAAATTATAACCTTTCGCCAACAAATACGTTTCTCGTGATCGCGCCCGCGATGCCGCAGGTTTTTTCACCATCACGTCTTTAAACATTGTGCGCGCTAACTTTAAAAGCGAATCAAAGCCTGAGCCATTAAATATTTTAATAAATAATGTGCCGCCAGGCTTTAATACTTTATCAGCCAAATCAAAAGCAAGCTCAGCAAGTGCCATTGCAGATGGAATATCTACCGCAATATTACCACTCATATTCGGCGCCATATCAGATAAAATCACGTCCACGCCACCGCTCGGCATCGCTTTCATGAGCGCATCTAAAACCGCATCCTCATGAAAATCACCTTGAATCACGAGCACGTCAGGCAATGGGTCCATCGGCAAAATATCAAGCGCTATGATTTGCCCCTTCCCCCCTATTTTTTCTGTCACATACTGCGTCCAACCGCCAGGGGCTGCCCCTAAATCAAGCACACTCATCCCAGGTTTAAGTAACTTCTTTTTCTCATCCACTTCTTTGAGCTTGTATACAGCACGACTACGATAACCGTCACGCTGCGCTTGCTTTACATATACATCATTAAAATGCTCTTGGAGCCATTTTTGACTGCTTTTCGACCTAGGCATCACTTACTCGACAATAACCGGTATGCGCTTATTGTAATCCATTACACCCTCGCGTTAAACTAAATACACACTATTTACCCGGCCCAAGCGCCTTGCCGCTTCAGGAGTAAACCATGTCTATTCCTCTCGATTACGAAACACTCCGCATTTTTTGGTGGGCACTATTCGGCATGTTACTCATCGGCTTTACTGTGATGGATGGCTTTAGTTTAGGCGTTGCCATTTGGCTCCCCTCACTAACATGCACACAAATAGAGCGCCGCATTTTAATCAAGACCATCGCGCCGACCTGGCAAGGCAACCTAATATGGCTTATTTTAGGGGCCGCTGCCATTTTTACGGCATGGCCTATGCTGTATGCTCTGTCGTTCTCAGGATTTTATTTTGCCATCTTCCTAACCCTGCTTGCATTCGGTCTTCGTTCAGTCGGATTTAAATACCGCTCAAAAGCAGGCAATCCAAAATGGCGAAAACTACGAGATACGGGTGTATGTGTCACTGGTTTTCTTCCTGCTTTAATGCTCGGCATTGCCATCGGCAATGCCTTACAAGGCGTTCCTTTTCATCTCGACACAAACCTGCATCCTGTGTATACCGGCACGTTTCGCATGCTGTTAAATCCATTCGCACTCTGGTGCGGTATGTTATCTATTTTAATGTTTGCCATGTATGGTGCTTTTTTTCTTGTGAATAAAACAGAGGGCCACCTGCAGCAACACGCACGTCATGCCGCACGCAGCACGTCCATGCTCGCCGTCTTATTTTTTGCCTCAGCAGGCGTATGGCTTTACTTTAAAACAGGCTACGCACTCACAGCAATCATGCCGCACGATGCCCCATCAAACCCGCTCCTTAAAACCGTCTCAAGCACGCCGCACGCTTGGTCTTTAAACTATGTAACCTGGCCATGGCTTTTGATTGCTCCCGCTCTCGGGCTTTTATTGCCGCTACTTGCAAGCATTTTGGCCAAACGCATGCCCGCGCTTGCCTTTACATGTAGCGGACTCAGCTTTGCTGCCATCATAAGCACGATAGGCCTCGGTATGTTTCCTTTTATTTTGCCGTCGTCCACGCACCCAAATCAAAGCTTAACCCTCTGGGATAGCTCATCGAGCCAGCTCACTTTATTTATTATGCTCATTGCAATGCTTATTTTCTTTCCAATACTAATTGCTTACACGATTTGGGCTTATAGAGCGCTTCGCGGCAAAGTGACCGAAGAAAGTATTAAAAACAATTAAAACAACCTCACCCATTGCATTACCTGTACATTTTTGATACACTAATGCCAGTTTAATTGCTTGTATGGAATTTATTTATGGCAACGTCTCCAGATAAGCTCAAAAAAGAGCTGCTGCAGCATCTAGAAGACCACTTGCAAGGTGTAGAGCGTGCGACTTTGCGTGGACGACTTCAAAGGCTGTGTAACAAAACAGAAAAAGACGCCATAACGCTTTATCGTGAAGCCCATATCACCACAGATGATTTAAAAATGCTGGGCGACAGGCTTTATCTTCCATCTCGTATCATTGAAAGCAATCAAGCCGCATATAACGCCATCTCGGGTAAAGCATTTAACAAAAACCAAAATACTTTCTTGAACCAAATTAAAAAACAATTGGGCCTTACGAACGATGGAGATAGGGCAACTTTATTCTACTGGATTCAATCTTATGCGCAGGAAGGCTATGGGCATGGGCACCTACTCGACTTTCATCATCTCATCCAAGACATAAAACCAACAAAAGACTGGTCTGTCCCTCTGTTTTTCACAACTTTCGTCAGTGCATCAACGGCTATTTATTTTTATTTTTCTCCAGAGCAACTACTTGCTTTTGAGCGCCTGGTCGCAAAAACAGTTGTCATGCTCTCAGAACTCTTGGAAGCGACTTTTTCGATTTTAAGAAACATCCCTTTGGTTTTGCTCATTTACAATGCAATTTGTATTCCGCATGCAACTTATAAAACCATTTATCACGATACGTTTCGCGCGCCCCAAAAGCGCTTGCAAAAGTGGGTTACCAATACCGTTCCCTCGATTTTCAGCCTTGTTTCATATGCCTTATGTTTCGCCGCAAATGGTGTATTTACCCCGCTTGCCGTCAGCTTTTTTATTGCATCTAGCTTTATTGCTGTCTTCAATAGCTTTTTCAACCTATTTCAACTCACAAAATTAGGAGAAGCACCCAAGCACAACGCTCCATTCAATGAAAAAGCAGATTACCTTCGACAACAAGAGCGGCTCGACCGTACAAGGAGCACGATAAAAGTTAACCTCACAGCATCTGTTTTAATTTCAGCTGCCGTGCTTATCTGGGGACTTTTTCCGCCAAGCCTACTCATTATGGTTGGCTCTATTTTATTTATTAACCTGGTTGGCTTTACAAAAAACTTCGTTCTTCAACGCATTCACAGCGACGGCGCCGAAGAATTACAAATAACGCTCATGGAGACGCTGAAAGAAAGCACGCCTCCTCAGGAAACACCCAACGAAAGCGCTAACATATCGCGCCATCAAGTACAAAACAAATTATCTCAAATAAAAAAAGAACTCAGAACGCTAAACACAGCACTTCTCCAGCATTCTATGTTCAACTCTGAAGGCGAGCCTGCAAACGACGCTTCGTCTCAGGATCCACAAACGCGGCCTCGAGCGCGCTCAGTGTAATCCCTCGCATCACCGCATCACTATATTGATACGCGGCTTGAACGCGTTTGTATTCTTCTGCAACCGTCGTATTAAAAAACGGCGGATCATCTGAATTTAAGCTAAGAGACAGCCCTGCTTCTAAAAATTTCGGAAACGGATGTTCTGATAAATCATTAAACAAGCCTAAGTAAATATTGCTAGACGGACAAGATTCTATCGCAATATTTCTTTCTTTAATTAATGCTGTTAATGCTTTTGACTGAAGCGCATAAACCCCGTGCCCAATCCGCTGAATCGGCAAATACTCAAGCGCTTCCATCATGCCTTTTTCATCAACCCATTCACCTGAGTGCACCGTACATCCAAGGCCTGCTTCTGCCGCAATGTGATACGCTTTTTCAAATAATTTAGGCGGAAACCCTGCTTCATCACCCCCAAGGCCAAATCCAACAATATAAGGCGAATCGGATGCTACCGCCTCTTTGGCGACTTTTGTGACTGCATCAGTCCCAAAATGCCGCACGCCTGTCATTAAAATACGTCCGACAATGCCATGCTGTGCTTCTGCGTCTTGAATCGCTTGCCCAATGGCAGCCATATGCTCTCGCGACGGGACCCCAGACACTTTTTCTGCATGCTCCGGTGAATACATCATTTCGACATAAATTACATCATCAGCTGCATTGCGCGCTAAATAATCAAACGTTATGTCATAATAATCTTGCGGCACACAAATTAAATCTGCGAGCGTGTCATATACACTCAAAAAATGCAGAAAATCATTCGATAAATAACGCGTGTTATCCGCTGCAATTAATCCATCTGGCAAATCTAATTGATTACGCTTGGCAAGCATACGTGCAAGGGATGGGCTAATGGTGCCTTCGAGGTGAACATGTAGCTCAGCTTTTTTAACCATTTAGATAAATCCTTTATATAAATAGCAACTTTATCCAAAATTAGGTAAAATTTCTAGCTCAAAGCTTTTAATTAGCAATTTATATAGAGAAATACAGATGAGTAAAACACCAGACATAGATAAAGCGTACGTCAGCCCTTATGACAAATTTTTACGCACCTTCGATGCAAAGCACGCCCCAACGGCATCTCAACAACTCGAAAAAGCAAAACATGACAAAATTGTTAAACAACGCGACAAAAAAATCACATGAGCATTTGGTTTCAAACAACAACCCTCGTAGACTTAAACAAACGCAGTGAAAACACACTTGCAGCGTGGCTTGATATTCAATTTACAGACATAACAGAGAACACACTCACCGCAACCATGCCTGCCACAGCACGTACCAAGCAACCCCTTGGCATTGTTCATGGTGGTGCAAATGTTGTCTTAGCTGAAACCCTTGCAAGCACTGCTGCAAATGCAGTGGTTGACCAATCAATACAATATTGCGTAGGCCTTGAGATTAATGCAAACCACCTAAGACCGGTTCGTGAAGGGCTTATCACCGCCACAACACGCGCCATTCATATAGGCCGCACAACACAGGTTTGGCTGATTGAGCTCTACAACGAAGCCGGTAAACCCACCTGTGTGTCTCGCATGACAGCCTCCGTTGTTACACGGTCTAAGACGAAAGACAATCCATAAAAAAACGCAGGTCAACTGCCCCTGCGCTTTTGTTTGTGCGATTTTCAGGCTTTATTCTGTGCCTTCGTCGCCACCGCCACCGGGTGGTTTGGGACCGCCGGCTGATTCACCTAAATCTGGGCCATCACCTTCTGCGTCATCTTTTTTAGATTTAAACATCCCCATAAATGAAGCACCTGCAGCGCTCGCTTTAGTAGCTGCTCCGCTTTTCAGGTCGCTTGCTGTATTATTTATTTTTGTTTCCATTCTCTCTAATAGACGTGTCAGGGACACACAAACTCTGATCAATGCCTCTCGAAATGTCCACTGGTCTCCTTGTGCCTCTGCTTCATCAGCGAGCGCCTTAAAGCCTGCACCCGCTCCTTCATCTGTTAACTCCTCAACAGGTTTCAATCCTCCACGAAAACTTATAGTCTCGACACCCGTTCCCTTCCCAACGTCTAGTGTCGTTTCCTTTTGCTCCTTTACAGCCTGCTCATTAGGCATATCAGTATTATCTATATGCTGCTCCAAACGCTTAACCTCCTGGATTATAGCCATCACCGGACCCATAAGCTTCTTCATCCTATCATTATTTGCATCACTGACCATCGACACTCCTGGGGCACTCTCGAGCTCTCTAGCCTTAAAAACCTCCTCGACCAGATTTTCAAGCTCTTGAATCTCATCAGCATGAACAAGCTTAGAAAAGTTTGCCCGAGTAATTATTTCTTTCTTAACATCCTCACCCGCCTCATTTTTTATCATTACAGTAACAGAGTGACCCTCTTTATCTTTCTCCTGTAGATCATGCCGATTAATCACCTCCTCCATTGCTACTGTTACGTCTTTATATTTAGCAAATAACGCATTTATTGCTTTAGTAAGTTCACCAGCCATTTCATTCCCCTTAATAAATTTTTTTGATTACACTTAAAAATATAGACCATAAAAGCAAAAAGTAAAGCGACGTGAGTTTAATTGTTTCAATTCTTACGCAGGCGGGACAGCTTCAACAGAGACATAGGGGGTCAAAACAAAACATAGGGGGTCACCCATTAAAAACATAGGGGGTCAAAAACATAGGGGGTCAAATCTGTTGTTTAATAAAAACATAGGGGGTCAAATCTGTTGTTTAAAAAACATAGGGGGTCAAATCTGTTGTTTAATAAATTAAATTCAAACATGCTCATATTTATTAATGATTTAAAAAACATAGGGGGTCAAATCTGTTGTTTAATAAATTAAATTCAAACAT
>JASJHH010000045.1:0-18231 GCA_033791145.1 Legionella sp. | reverse complement strand
ACCCTGTGCCTTTACTCTATGTAGGCGATAAAGGCTGGCATTTTAAACCCAATACCAACAGTTCTCTTATTGATATTGCACCGACACTACTTGCATTATTAAATATAAAACCGCCAAGCAAAATGCACGGTCAAGTCCTGTTAACACGTGATGAAAACGTATGAATATTTATTTGATTTTATGTCTTGCTTATATCAGCTTATTTATCAACAGCTATGCCGCATCACCCAAAATACAACTCAACCAACTAGAAACACAAATGCTAAACATCAAAAAACAACTCTCTGAAGACGAAAGCACCCAAGAAAAACGCTACCAGACGCTCGCAAAAACAGAAAAAAAAATAAGCACAGACCTCCATGCCTTACATCAATTAACCCATGAAGAAGCACAGACCAAAACTGCCATTAATGCCTTAGAAAAACGCATTGAAACGCTTAATCAAGCATTAGAAGCACAAGAAAAAATACTGGCAAATCACATTCGAAGCAGACATCGCTTAGGCGCTGTACATCCATGGAAATGGCTCGTACATCAAGAAACCCCCCGTACTTTATCGCGCCTTTTTGTGTTTTATCAATATTTATTTCAAGCTGACGAGCAACTCATTCAGCATTTACGTAAAACCAGCAATGCTTTGAAAAATCAACAACGCATACTTTCAGATAAACAAACAAAATTAAAAAACCTGCAAGAAAAGCTTAAGCTTCGACAAACACGCTTAACCCGCATGAAACAAGAACAACATGACTTAATTCATACGCTCAGCCAAAAAATACAAACCAAACATGAACGCCTTAAAACGTTCCATAACGACAAAATGCGTCTACAAGCATTAATCAAAAAACTTAATTTACGCCCTCGAAAATTACGCGCCTCACCCACGTTAAACCTGGGAGGGAAAGCCTTGAAAACGCCTTTAAATATAGCATCCAAAACAAAATCATTAAATCAAGGCCTTGTTTTTCTTGCGCATGAAGGCACCTCTGTTATTGCTGTCTTACCCGGCAAGGTGATTTTTAGTGATTGGCTAAAAGGTTATGGGCTGCTTCTAATTATTGATCATGGCAATGATATTTTAAGCTTATATGCGCACAATGCCTCATTGTTTAAACCTTTAGGTGCATCAGTAAAACAGGGCGAACAAATCGCAACAGTTGGACACACAGGTGGACTCCGAGAAAACGGTCTATACTTCGAAGTAAGAAGACGAGGACGAGCTGTCCCTCCTCGTGAATGGATGTCTTGATGCATTACCGCATCAAACAAGGAGAACACCATGGGCCACAACAGTATGCTATTATTTGTTACTTCTTTATCTCTATCTTTTTCTCTATCTTTATCTAGTCTTACGAGCTATGCCTTACCAACGCGATTACCGCAAAAAGAAGCGTCGGGTATTCCAATGGAAGATGTGCAACGTTTTTCAAATGCAATTGCACAAATCAAGCAATACTATGTGAAGCCCATCAGCGATAAAGAATTATTTGATAATGCGATTCGTGGCATGCTCGCAGGCCTTGACCCACATTCAAATTACCTCAATGAAGCTGAATTCACCGAATTACAAATGGTAACCAGTGGTGAATTTGGTGGTCTTGGTATTGAAGTCACCATGGAAGATGGTTTAATTAAAGTTATCACGCCTCTGATTGGCGCACCCGCAATTAAGGCCGGTATAAAATCGGGTGATTACATCGTAAAAATTGATTCGCATGCTGTTCAAGGGATTGATTTAAAACAAGCCGTTGATTTAATGCGTGGCAAAATTGGCGAGCCTGTTACACTCACTGTTTTACGAAAACATGAAAAAAAACCTTTAGTTTTTAAATTGGTTCGTGAAAACATTCAAATTAAGAGCGTCAGTACCAAATTACTGAATCATAAATACGGCTATATTCGTCTCGCGCAATTTCAAGCACTCACAGCCAAAGACATGCTCAGCAGCATCGAAGCTTTAAAACGCGAGGCAAAAGGTGAGCTCAAAGGCCTTGTTTTAGATTTAAGAAATAATCCCGGTGGACTGCTTGAGTCTGCTATTGAAGTCGCAGATGCCTTTATTGATAAAAAACCCGGCGCCACAAAAGAAGATTTAATCGTCTATACCGAAGGCCGTCTGCCTGGCTCACGTTTTACAGCCGTTGCAAATCCTGGTGACGTACTTAAAAACGCCCCCATGGTTGTCTTAATTAATAACGGCTCAGCAAGTGCTTCTGAAATTGTCGCAGGTGCGCTAAAAGACCATAAACGTGCGGTTATTATTGGGCAACCAAGCTTTGGTAAAGGCTCGGTTCAAACCGTCTTACCCCTTGACAGTAAAAGTGGTATCAAGCTCACCACAGCACTGTATTACACACCATCCGGTGTATCTATTCAGGCACAAGGGATTAAGCCTGACATTGCTGTTGCCGAAATTTCGGTCCCTAAAAAACAAAAAGAAAACCCACTCGCAGGATTTAGCGAAGCTGATTTACATGGTCACTTAAAAAATAACAAACAAGAAGTAGCCATTAAAAGCACTAATAAAAAAGAAAAACTAGATGAACAAGCCTTACTTTATGACGATTACCAGTTATATGCAGCCCTTACAATATTGAAAAGCTTAGCGCTTGTACGGCACTAAACTTTTGCATCTTCTCATTCTAAATAAGATGGCGTATCATGACTTAAGCCCATTATTTAGAATGAGAAGCTCATGCTCGCACAATCCTGTTCGACTTCTCTTATCACGCAAATCACACATGCGAACACACTAAAAATTCAACCGGGTTATTATCGCTCTAAATTATTTACAACGCCAAGTACATCCAATGCTTTTTTAGCCGCGGCAGGACCTCTTTTTTCACTACTCGAACGACTTGGAACGAGTCAAACTCTCCCCCCTATTCAAACTGTATGGGATAACCTACACCACGAGCAAAAAGCGTTTCAGAGCAAGCTTGCAAGCCTTGACTGCGCTGAAGAGCTTTCCGTTATTGCCCAATATTTAATGCATGCCTTAACCGATGAATTACTTGGAAAAAATTATTTGCGCGTGTTTGAAAAGGCGGCTGAATTTTCAGCATTCACTCCCCCTTCAGCCGATAACACAGGTCCTGAAAAACGCTTTTTTGAATTAGTTAATTATATGATAACGCGACCCAATCAATTTTTAGATTTAATTGAACTTGCGTATTACTGCCTGATTTCAGGCTTTGAAGGCGAACATCATGTCAGCACTACCGGCAGGCAAACTTTAGATAATCTCATAGAAACACTACACGAGCTCATTCAAACTCACCGCGTTCAAAAACCCGTACGACTTTTCACCCCGCCAAGCGCACCTGAAACTGAACCCACGACCAATCACAAACCTTGGATGAAAACCATGGGGCTCGCTTTAGGCGCACTACTCTGCACCTATTTTTTAAGCCAAGCCTTGCTTGATAACAAAGCAAATACGATTCTCACTGAACGATTTCAACCGACACATGTAGGATCTTAATGAATAAGTCACTAACAGCACTAACCCATGCACTTAAAAAAATATTAAACAGCTTAAAAGCAGACCAAAAAAACCTGTCTTTTCTTTTGCTCATTGGTAAAACACGACACGGAAAAACAGCTTTACTCCGCCAAAGCACCCTCGAGCATACAAGCATTGATGCAGAACAGGGTTTTGATATTTATCATAATCAACACGGCATTATTCTTGAGCTCAACGAAACCTGGCTTCATGAAAGCAATATACCGCTTGAGCAGGTCTTAAAGCCACTCAATCAAATCTTAAAAATTAATGGTTTATTGCTTGCGATTGATATCAATGACCTATTTGAAAAAACGCCCTCAGATATTGCCAGCAAAACACTCGAACACGCAAAACTTGCTCAGCGTTTTGGAAAAAGCTTAGGCTATGTAATCAACACCGCGTTTGTATTCACAAAACTCGACAGCCTTGCCGGATTTTCTGACTTTTTTCATCAAGATAAGCGACTTGATCAAACAACCCCACTTGGATTTTCACTGGATTGGGGAAAAAAAGGCACGCAAGTTGCTAATAATTATCATGCACGCTTTGACCATTTACTCGAATCATTAAGCCAAGATGTACTTCAAAAAATTCATCCGGCGCGCTCCAGTTTAAAACGCATGCTTATACGAGAGTTTCCTTTACAGCTTGCCAATTTTCATCAGGCCATTCAAACCCTCATCAAACAAATTTCGCCGAAATTATGCAAAGTGTCTGCGGTTTATTTTACAAGTGCCGAACAAGGTGGGACAAGTCGAGATCATTTAAATCAAACCATCTGTCGTGAATACGCACTCACTTTGCCAGACCAAATTCCTCAATCGAGTAATTATCGTGCCTATTTTATTGATAGCGCGCTCAATGCTTTTCAAGCACAAACAAAACAGCCTATTCCAAGGCTTGCACTGCCTCAAAAATATGTCTTTCGCATCACTGCTGCATTGTTCGGATTATCACTTGCTTTTATTATTCATCACCATATGAATTCATCTCATGTGCTCGATAATGTCACAAAAGAACTGCTCGCCTATGATACAAACAATAAGCAAACGCATGAAAAAAACCAAGCGCTTTATCATTTGACCAAAGCATCTGATGCGATTGAAAAAATAAAATTACATCGCCTGTCTTCCTCAACACTGCAAAACCTACAAACCACTTTGCAAACCAATAGCAATCAACAACTACAAGGTGATTTTTTACCTAATACCTTAAAATTAGTAGAACAAACCCTACAAAACCCAGAAGCAACCCCCATGGCACGCTACAATGCCTTAAAAACCTATATTGCATTAAGCCAACCGGACAAACGCACTGATAATCATCTGATGAACTGGTTTGAAGCTGAGTGGAAAAAAACATCTCCCGATCAAGAAACAAAAAACCAACGCGCCTTATTAGAGAAGGCCATTCTTACGCCTAAAAAAAGCATTGCAATTAATCAGCAATTGGTTCGCGATAATCGCAATTATCTTAATGCGATTCCTGCCGGTTATTTATATTATTCTTTATTTAAACAAACGTTCCCAACCAGCAAACAAAGCGTTAAATGGGATGGGTTTATGTTAAGCACTCGTGACATTCCAGAACAGTTTACAAAACAAGGCTTTCAAGCATTAAACGCACATGTTCTAAGTCAAGCCACCCAATTTCAGCAGGATAACTGGGTTTTAGAACGCCAAGATTTGAATCAACTGCCAACACTGCTAGAACAAGCCTATGCCTATGATTATCTTAATTTTTGGAAGCAATGGATAAAACGCACCACACCCAATCACGTTCAAAACTATGTAGAGGCACGAAAACGCTTAGATGCACTCGATAAGTCAGATACCTTGCGCCAAATAACCCAATTAATTCAAGCACAAACGCGCCCAGATTTAGATCAAAAAAATACAATTTTCAACCAAATTATTGCGAGTCAGTTTACCGAATTAAACCTTGTGAGCAACACAACGCTTCGTGATTTATCATCTGATATACGTGAACTTAAACAATTTTTAAGTACACTCTCGGTCACCGAAGACGATGGACGCACGGCATTTTCTCTGACAAAAGCGCACTTTCAAAACGAAGGCCCACGCAATGCACTTTCATCCCTTTACCTCACAGCAAAACAGCTCCCCGACCCCATTGGTTTATGGAGCAAGCAAATTGCAGATGATACTTGGTTTTTACTGATTACAGATGCGAAGCATTTTATTAATACACAATGGCAACGCCAAGTTTTTCCTGAATACCAGCGCACGATATTAAACCGCTATCCGTTTATGCAAAAAACAAACAATGAAGTTGCAATCAATGATTTTGACCACTTTTTTGCAACAAACGGCATTTTAAATCATTTTGTTGCCGAGTATATTAAGCCATTTTTAGATACATCTAAGCCTGAATGGCCCCTTCGAGAAACAGATAGCCATGTTTTACCGATTTCAACCGACATGGTTCAACAGCTGATTCGCGCAAACATTATTACCGCCATGTTTTTTCCAAAAAACCGTGAAAGCAGCCAGATTCAATTTAGCCTACAAAAGATGAATTTAGACCCCATCATTGCAAGCCTTGAATTATCCATGGGCGGCACACGCCTTAAAGACACGCAAACCGATGATGCTGTTACTCACTTTGAATGGCCAGCATCAAACGCCGAGTTAATTTTAAACTCCATAGAGGGCCAGCAGTACGAACTTGCTGAAAAAGGCCCATGGGCTTTCTTTAAGCTCTTAGAAAAACTCAATATTTCAATGGACAAACATAACAGCTCAAACCTGCATGTGCTTTTTGAAATTAACGGCGACTCTGGCCGCTATTTACTCAAAACCGCAAATAACTTAAATCCATTTACCCCAGGTATTTTATCTGATTTTAGTTTAGACGATTCAATTGCTTAAAAATTTATGCTAGCCTAATTTCGCCTTCACTTAAGACAAAGGATTTGTCATGTGGCCTTTTTCTATGTTTTCTAGCTCAAATCAAGCTTCAAACCCAGGATACCATGGTGTTTTTCAAAAAAAACCGGGCACAGACCACCTTTCCGGTGACAATT
Source organism: Legionella sp. (assembly GCA_033791145.1). Classification (GTDB taxonomy): domain Bacteria; phylum Pseudomonadota; class Gammaproteobacteria; order Legionellales; family Legionellaceae; genus JAALKW01. The sequence continues at coordinate 11,677 of JASJHH010000045.1, read as the reverse complement.
TATCATCTCAACTACTTCCTCCAGATCACCCAAATTCCGAGCAAATCAACTTAAATCAGAAAGGTTTTATTGAAGAGTTCTATACCAATACAGAAACAAACAAATATGACATATTTGGCACTGAAGGCGAAAAACAACAAGCAGAAATGCGAGGGTTTCTCACGCATATTTCTCATGACATTCGAGGACGACTTGCTAACGCAGGAAGAGAAGTCAGCTTTGGCCATACAAGAGAAGGTCTTTTGGTCACAAATACGTTTGTTTTTGGCTTATTAATTAAGTTTTTACCAAAAAAAACAGACAACCTCCTACTCATTCAACTCAGTATCGCAGGCGTACTTGGCGTGATCGCTTTTTGGTTTAAGAGTTATGCCACGTCAGAAGACCAAGCTGCGACCAAATTAATGAACTCTCGTAACTGGGTCATAGAGGGCTTTAAAGAAAAAACACATACTTTTTATCCACCCTATTTTCCAATCAAAAATGCATTAGGCCATTTGCAATATAAAATAGTTTCAGATCTAGAACCTACTTTATTTGAAGCCATTGCGCATTTACAATCTAAAGATGAGACAACCCTCACAGCAGACGATGTTAAACAAGCATTGGCGGCTCAAACAGGTATGAATCCAAAAGCAACTATCTTTGCAAAATTATCACTTTTATATCATTGCCCCATTATCGTTATCAATGAAAGAGAACCCTACTACACGCTACTTACAAGCCAAGTAAAAGAAGCCGCTGAAGAAGGCGCCGAAGAAGGCGACGTAATGATATTTTACACCCCTAAAACAGGTGAAATTTATCCAGTTGAAAACGACTCACCGTGGGGTGTTAAACGAACGTTTAATACAATAAAAGATGACTTAGAGCAAATAAGCCCTATTACACACTCAATACCACCTGACGATGCATTGAGTCAGTCGATAGAAATGGTTTAAAATTTACTTAGAATTGATGGGGTCATTCAATATGACCCCATGATGAATTACTCGCTAGCGTACCCTCTACGACCTAAACCTGAACGACTTAAATCAATTGATTCATCATCTGAATCCAGAGCATTCAATCCAAAGAAATTGTTACGACTTGAGGAAGATGTACTGTCTATATCTACTGGTGTTTCCTTTCTCCCTATTCTCCTTTTAGGCATTATAGGATCAGTCTCTGTAGGATTTTCTTTCTTATTAGACTCATTCGTACCACCTAGCATTAAGGTTAATAAGTTTGAAAATAAATAAATCATATCTAAAGCCACAACAGGAGACAGTCCAATCGCCATGCAAATCACAACAGGCTGCACTGCTAACCCCAGCATAAGCGCACCTAGCGCCGCTGCACTTAAGAGTAGAGATGAGAATATGAGTGCATTTAGAAGCGGGAACATTACGCCGTGATATTTCCTATCGAAATGGTTTTCTACTAGAGAGGCAATAGCACGGTCAAGGGGTTGACCTACTATTAAATTAAAAGCAACGCCCACAACAAAACCACCGAGAAAGCCTGCACCTATCATACTGAACAAAGCGGCAACCTCAGCAGCGGCTTCAAGCCATGCAAAATAAGCGATGCCGTAACCAAGCGCACCGAATCCAGCTGCGAAAATGCCTATTCCAATACCTGTTCCGATAGTGGCCTCAATGAAAGTTGGCTCGACCTTTTTAGCCTTCGTGTGATCTGGTCTTGGCATTGAATTTACTCCTAATATCAAAAAAATGTAATTCTACCTTACTCCTGGTTAAAGATCAACCATATTGCACTTCTGTTTCATCCTTATCACGACCTTCGTCTTTGCGAGCTGAGTTTTTAAGACCCGTTAATCGTGCTAGCATGAATTCGCTTTTACTGAGACAAAGGATTTGTCATGCAGAACAACGACGTACATGAATATGATGCAGATGATATCGAATTAGGTCATACCCCCTCTAAGTCACCCCGAAGTCGAGGTGTCTCGAAAGTACCAAGCTTTGGTGATTTTACCGAATATCTTGCAGGTGGAAGCGCTAAAACACGCGAAGGACGTGTCGAAAATGAAAAACATGACATTGGCCGCGATCGCGATGATACAGCGGGCGAAGAATTCCCATTAAGCGCAACAATACTACATATTCTCAAAGTATTTTGCTTTTTTATAGGCTGCTGGTTTTTTATTGGGATAGATGCACTACATAGCTATCTCACAGGAGTACCACGAGGCATTGGAGATAAAAAAGTACTCAAACCCGGCACTGGGCATTTAAGCAGCTGGGTGCTTACTTCCCGCTTAGATCCCGGTAGCAATTCGAAAGGAGAAGATGGAGCATCTGAAGGTTTCATCAGACGTTACTACAAAAATTGCGACATTTTTGACACGTTTGACCTCGAGCTAAAATATGAAGCCCGAAAATTTCTGCAACAACTCTATATTGATACGACTGACAGACGTCAACGAAAAGCCGCAGGCGATCGCTTTGTCCTTTGGGTAACCACTATTTTTGGAATCGGTGTTGCCACAGTCGCATTTGCACGTGTTGCTCAACAGGAAGAAAAACAAGGGACTCAAATCGATCTCTCGGAAGGCATTATTTCGCTCATATTGGTTGCAATAACGCAATCCATCAATCGAAAAACACAAGCAGACGGCGAGGCCACAAAAGCATTAGAAAAACTAGATGTTTGGGCCAGAGAACTGATAGAGAAACGACAAAAAGAGACACGCCCCCCACGCGCTGTAGAAAGAATCGGTTCAAGCAATAAAAAACTAAAATTTAAAGAGGTTGTGCCCGAGTATCAACATAATCCGTTCAAGAAGCATATGTTCAATGCATATCAGCCCATGGAAACACAATTATATCAATTAAAATACAGCATATCTCCAACAAAAAATTTAGACTATAGCCTATTTGAAGCTGTTGCAAAACTTAGAACAAAATTAGGCTTTAAAACAACAATAAAACAAGTCAATACAGCGCTTAAAGCCATGTTAACAGGAAACTCGGACGAAGTGTCACAGATAGAACTCGCTAATCCAAATACATTAGAAATAGCTAAAAAATTAGCAGTTTTATATGATTGCCCTATTTTTATTATTAGTGAAGATTTTTTTAAAGAAGCAATCGAAATTGAAACAGCTTTTCATGATGAAAAATATTGCCTTCTCTTGAATGAAAAAGCAGACGCTGAAGAAACAAAGCAAAGTGAAGCAAGCGCGATGATTCTTTACATGGCAGGGCCTGAAGAGTATCAAGCTGTTTTACCGCTGCCGACCCCCAAAGGAGAACAACGGTCGTTCCAAGACATCAAACAAGAACTCATGGGGTTAGCGCCTGATAACGCAGAAACATTATCAAGCAACTACTCTGCTGACACCATCTGATACACATCAAACCGAATGGTCTTGCCCGAAATCACATAATTAGGTGTTAGCAAAGCCGGTTGCTTGGCAGGCCATTTAACCACCACACGTTTTTTTGCATGCGCACGTGCACATGCGAGTAATGCCATTGGGTTATCATCTGCCCCTAATAATTGCTGAAGCGCATATAAATCTTTTTTAACCCGTGCCGATTTTGTACGTGCCGGGTGCATTGGGTCAAGGTAAATAATATCGGGGTAATCTGCTGCATCTAATGCGCTTAAATAATCTTTTGCATCTGCCTGAATTAATTTGAGCTTTAGATTATTATCTGGATTTAAACGCTTTAGGCCATCTTCAAGTAAGGCGGCTAACATAGGCTCTCGTTCACACATAAAAACCTCGGCCCCACTGGACGCCAAAATCGCTGCATCACGCCCAAATCCTGCTGTGGCATCTAATATTTTTAAACCGGGTTTGGGTTTACATGCTTTTAAAATACCTGGTTTTTTTAAGCCTTGCCTGCATCGCCTTACTACGATTTCCTCAAAATCAATCGCAATTGGCGTGCATTTATCAATACATAATACAAGCTTGTTATCGATATACTGAAGCCCTGTCATGCAGCACTCAAAATAGCATCTGCACACGCCTCTAAAGACATAAAAACAGGGATTTCAGGCAATTCAGCAAGTTTTGCCTTATCTGTTGCTGCTGACATCACGACCATCGGTGCTACATGAGCCGCTTTTGCCGCTAAAATATCGGTCATTCTATCGCCTATCATCACGGCGTTATCTAGTGTGGTTTTTAATTGCTTTGCAATCGCATGCAGCATGCCTGGCCTTGGTTTTCTGCAAGCACAATCATCTGTCGGCAAATGCGCGCAATATTGTATACATGAAATTTTCCCGCCTGCTGCATTGACACCTGTCCGTAATTTATCATGAATCGTATGCAATACTGCTTCTGTATAATACCCTCGTGCAATGCCTGATTGATTGGTCGCAATGGCCACAGCATGCCCTGCCTTGCAGAAACGTACGATGGCTTCAACGCTGCCAGGCAAAAAAATAAATTCTTCGGGTGATTTAATATATTCAGACGAATCTTGGTTAATCACCCCATCTCTATCCAGAATAATGAGCTTACTCATTTGGTTTGAGGCAATAAAGAAACGTCTGCCACACATTGCAATAAACCTTGCAAACGCGCCAAAAGCTTCAAGCGATTATTTTTTATAGCTGTATCATCCACCATCACCATAACATCCTCAAAAAAAGCACTGACGGGCTGATGTAATGTCGCAAGTTCAAGTAAAATAGCGCTATATGCACGCTCTGCATGTTGCACGGTAACAAAGGCTTCAAGCGCCGTAATTTTTTCAAACAACGCTTTCTCGGCAGGCACTGCTAACAACGCTTTATCAACGTCTAATAGCGCATGAGGTTCAGCTTTTTTCAATAATTTACTCACGCGTTTTGAAGCTTCTGCTAAGGCTTCTGCCTCAGGTCTTGCCTCAAAAGTATCCAGTGCTTTAACCCGCACATCTAAATCACGCAAGCAATCTGATTGCTTTGCAAGTACCGCACGTACGCGTTCTACAGCACGTGGCATACTTTGATAATATGCCGGCAAGCGCTCTAAAATAAATATTTTTACTGTAGAGACTAAGTCATGATTCGACGCAAACTGCGTGTCATATGCAGCAACCGCTGTTGCTAATAATTCAGATAAGCCCAGTGAAACAGGTATTGCATTCAGTAAACGCACCACAGCAAGGGCGTGCCTGCGTAATTTAAATGGATCGCGCTCCCCGGTTGGCTTTTGGCCAATGCCAAAAATACCCGCCAAGGTATCTAATCTATCTGCAAGCGACACAAGCAATCCAAGCGGGCTATTGGGTAAACTATCTGCTGAAAAACGAGGTAAATATTGCTCTTTCAGTGCGATTGCAACAGCGTCTGATTCGCCATCATGTAAGGCATAATCATGCCCCATGATGCCTTGCAGCTCAGGAAATTCACCCACCATGCCCGTTAATAAATCGCATTTAGATAAACTTGCTGCGCGCAATGCTTCTTTTAAATCTAAATTTAAGTCAGGTGCTATTTTTCCAAGTATTTTTTGCATGCGCGTGGTTTTATCGTGCATGCTGCCAAGCTCTGATTGAAATAATATTTTTTGGGTCGCATCAACGCGAGATTCAAGTGACTTCTTTTTGTCTTCTGCGTAGAAAAAAGCAGCGTCGCTTAAGCGTGCGTACATGACGCGTTGATTCCCATGAATCACGTGCTCGGGGGATATGCTTTTGATATTAGACACAGCAATAAAATGCGGCAGTAACTCGCCTGCTTGATTACGCACTGCAAAACATTTTTGATGCACTTGCATCGATTCAATCAAGACTTCTGGCGGAATTTTAAGAAACTCAGGCGAAAAATCAACTAACAACGCCGTTGGCCATTCAACAATTGAGGTGACTTCATCCAATAATTCGCGAGGCATCACAGCTGTTGCATCTAAGCCCTCAAGTGCTTTTTGAACAGACACTTGAACGGCCTCACGACGTTTTGAAAAATCAGCACTTACATTCGCATCATGAAGCGCTTGTTCATATTGCAGAGGGGTATCGAGCTCAATTGCTTCAGGATGATGATATCGGTGCCCAAACGTTTGGCGACCCGATTCACATCCAAATAAATTAGCCTGAATCACGTCTTTTCCAAGCAAAAGGACCACCCAGTGCACCGGGCGCACAAAGCTCATCTCGCCAATTCCCCAGCGCATGCGCTTTGCAATTGGCAACTGTTGCACAGCGTCTTCGACTAATTGGGGTAATAATTCAGCTGTGTTTAAACCTATCTCGGTTGCATCATAAGCAAACCGCTCACCTTTCGGTGTGTTTTGAACCACTAAATCATCAACACTTGCACCACATGAACGTGCAAAGCCTAGTAATGCTTTGGAAGGCGCGCCGTCTGTCTCGAACCCTGCTGATTTTTTAGGGCCTAAACGCGAGACTTGATGCGGTGCTTGCTCTAATTGTAATGATTTAATTAAAACCGCCAAGCGCCTTGGCGTTGCAAAAGCTGTTACCTCACCATAACTTAAACGTGCCTCGGTTAATGCTTTGGTTAAGCGCTCAGCCAGGGCCTCACCCAACACAGCTACTGCGCCTGAGGGTAGTTCTTCAACCCCTAATTCAAATAACATATCACGCGACATCAGAGGCCTCTTTTTTTGTGTTTTTTAGCAAAGGAAACCCAAGCGCTTCTCGTGATGCATAATACACTTCTGCTACAGCGCGTGATAAATGACGCACGCGAAGAATATAACGCTGTCGCTCAGTCACTGATAAAGCACCCCGTGCATCCAAAATATTAAATACATGCGATGCATGCATCACCATTTCATAGGCTGGTAATGCCAAGGATTTTTCAACTAATTTTTTTGCTTCAATCTCATATTGATTAAACTGCTCTAATAGCCAGTCAATATTAGCCAACTCAAAATGATAGGTCGACATTTCGACTTCTTGCTGATGAAACACCTCGCCATACGTCACCGTTTTTTCAGGTGTGACGCACCAAGGCAAATCATATACATTATCAACCCCTAAAATAGACATGGCCAAACGCTCAAGCCCATAGGTTAACTCACCTGTAATGGGTTTACATTGAAGCCCACCTGCTTGTTGAAAATAAGTAAACTGAGAAATTTCCATCCCATTTTGCCAAACTTCCCAACCAAGCCCCCAAGCACCGAGTGTTGGTGACTCCCAGTTGTCTTCAACAAATCGAATATCATCTAATAACACATCTACGCCTAATGCACGCAACGAGTCTAGATATTTGGCTTGAATATCAATAGGCGATGGCTTTAACACCACTTGAAACTGATAATAATGCTGTAATCGATTCGGATTTTCCCCATAACGACCATCAGTCGGTCGCCTTGAGGGCTGTACATAAGCAGCGCACCAAGGCTCAGGGCCTATGGCACGCAAAAAAGTGGCCGGATGAAACGTTCCGGCCCCCACTTCCATATCAAGCGGCTGTAAAACCACACAGCCTTCAGCCGCCCAAAATGCTTGAAGTGTCAGAATCATATCCTGAAACGTTGTTGGTTTACCCATAAAACTTATGACTTACCTGCTTTTGTGACTAAATCTTGCAGTGACTCAAGTGTCGCCGCTCCTGGAATAAACGTAGGCTCATACCCTGCATTAAACTCACCATTCGGGGTTGATGCTAAAATAAACGCAGGTGTTCCCATTAAGTTTAATTTTTCAGCCAAAGCCTGATTTTTCGCAAGCTCATCGGTAATCGCTTTGCTTTGCATGTCTTGCTTTAACTTCGCCATATCTAAGCCAACCGACTCCGCCGTTGACATCACTAAAGCATCACTTAGGCGTTTTTCGATTTTAAGTAAAGCTGTTTGCATTTCAGCATATTTGCCTTGGTTTGCTGCTGCAAGTGCTGCACGAGAAGCGGTTTCTGAGCGTTTCCCAAAAATAGGCAATTCTTTATAAATCACACGCAATTTTGGATTTTTAGTAGAAAGCTCACCAATAATTGGCTTCATGCGTTTGCAATGCACACATTGATAATCAAAAAACTCAACCATGGTGACATTGCCTTTAGGATTTCCTGTGAATGCACCATCTGGTTTAAATAATTGCTCTGCATTTTTCATAATGGCAGATTTAGCAGCATGCTGAGCTTCGTTTTGTTGCTTTGCTTGAAGCGCTTGTGACGCTTCGAGTAATACTTCAGGATGCGTCACTAAATATTCATGAATCACTTGCTCCACTTGTTTTTTTTCTAGTGCTGGCATAGCACTTGGTGCGGCTTGTATTACACCTGTACAAAATAATGCGCCTGCAAGCAAACTTATGTGTGTCTTCTGTAATTTCATGCGATTTATCCCCTTATTATGTAAACTTTCGAGACAGAACCTAGCATCTGTCTTGTTTAATTTCAAGCAAGATTGGCATAAGCTGCAACCAACCACTTGCTTCCATGCGTCTTAAAGTTCACTTGAAGTCGTGTATGTGCCCCGCTGCCTTCAAGCGCTAAAATCGTTCCCAATCCAAATTTAGCATGTTCTACGGCTTGACCCAAACGAAAACCACCTGGCACCTCTTCTTGATAAACCGGTGCTGTACTGCGTGCTTTCGCATACGTCTGTGTATGGGGTTGTCGGTTCACTTTAATTTCATCTAATACATTTTTAGGCAATTCTTTTAAAAATCGAGACGGCTTATGATACTCTTCTCGCCCATATTGCCGCCTAATGTCTGCATGCGTTATCACGAGCTTTTCCATGGCACGTGTCATACCCACATAACAAAGCCTACGCTCTTCTTCAAGACGCGCGTCATCCTCTGCTGACTGTTTTCCGGGAAATAGCCCTTCTTCCATGCCAACTAAAAACACATCCGGAAACTCCAAGCCTTTGGCTGCATGTAACGTCATAAGATGCACGTGCGGCACACTATCATCTGCTTGGCGTTCACCCCCTTCAAGAGACGCATGCGCTAAAAAATCACTTAAAATCTCAACAGGCGATTCCGTTAATTGCTCTTCTTCAAATTGTTTTGCGGCGTTCACCAATTCTTCTAAATTTTCACGCTTTGCCTCGGCGCGCTCACCTTTCATCTTGATAAAATGCGCACGCACACCACTGATGTCCAACACCCCATCGACTTGTGTTTCAAGTGCTGAATTTAATAATTCATCTTGCATGCGTTCAATTAAGGTTAAAAATCCCATCAATGCATTGCCCGCACGTGCTGGAAATATACCATCCGTTAATTGCTTAATAGCTGTTTGCCACAGTGACATACTTTTTTCACGCGCTTCTGCCCGAATGGTTTCTAATGTTTTTTCGCCTATACCACGTGTTGGAAAATTAACCACACGCTCAAAGGCTACATCATCTTCAACATTTTTCATTAAACGTAAATAAGACAGTGTATCTTTAATTTCAGCGCGTTCAAAAAAGCGTACACCGCCATGAATATGATACGCAACGCCTGCCCGCAGTAAGGCTTCTTCAAGTACGCGTGATTGTGCATTTGAGCGATATAAAATCGCAATATCATCCGGTGAGCGCCCTTCGTTAACAGCCACGCCTATACGTTCTGTCACAAAGCGTGCTTCATCAAGCTCGTTTAACGCCCCATAGACCGTAATTTTTTCGCCATCGTCACTCTCGGTCCATAAGTTTTTACCGAGTCGCGTTGTATTATGCGTAATTAAAGCATTGGCAGCCGATAAAATCATGCCGGTTGAACGATAATTTTGCTCTAACCGCACAACGTTTACACTTTCAAAGTCATCTGAAAAGCGCTGGATATTCTCAACTTTGGCACCCCGCCAGCCATAAATCGATTGATCATCATCCCCCACCGCCATCACACTTGCATCGGCACTTGAAAGCAAACGAATCCAGGCATATTGAACTGTATTTGTATCTTGAAACTCATCAACCAAAATCACGCGAAAACGATTTTGATAGTGCTGCAATAAGTCTTGATTATCTCGTAATAATTCATGACAGCGCAGTAATAGCTCTGCAAAATCAATTACCCCTGCCACACGACACGCTTTTTCATATGCCTCATACACCGAAAGCCAGGTTCGACCCGGGCCATAAGACGGCACTTTCACATGCTGTGGCCGAAGCCCTTCGTCTTTACGGCCATTAATAAATGCTTGTGCTTGTTTAGGGGGCCATTGGTCTGTTTCTAAATTTAAAGACGCCATCACACGTTTAATTAAACGTTGTTGGTCGTCACTGTCTAAAATTTGAAATTGCTCAGGCAAACCCGCTTGTTCATGATGTTGTCTTAATAAGCGATGGCATAAACCATGAAAGGTTCCGACCATTAAGCCTTCACTGCCATGAGGCAACATACTTTTTAAGCGCGCCTTCATCTCGCCTGCTGCTTTATTCGTAAAGGTCACTGCTAAAATCGCATAGGGTGAAATGTCTTGCTCTGAAACCAAATACGCAACTCGACTGACTAAAACACGTGTTTTTCCGCTGCCTGCTCCTGCGAGCACCAATACATTGCCCATAGGTGCTGTTACGGCGTCGCGCTGCCGTTCATTCAAACTTGCTAACCCCATATCATCCACAAAAAAACTCCAAAACAAACGAAAGCATCTATTCTACACGGAAGCACTCTTCACACCTACACCTGATTCTGTTCTACTATAAGCAATTGAACCTGGGATGGTCGTTATGCGTTTTATCAAAAAGCCTTTATCAATCGCAATACTCTGCTTGCTTGCAGGCTGTGTTGCACGAGGCCCTAATCCCGTTGACCCATACGAGGCTATTAACCGTAAAATTTATGGATTTAACGGCCAATTTGACCAATATATTTTGCAACCGCCCACAAAACTCTATGTCGCAGCCATTCCAGCGCCTATTCGCGCAGGCATTAATAATATTTATAACAATATTAATATGATTCCAACCCTTGCAAACGATGTGCTGCAAGCTGAATTCCAACAAACGATATTAGATTTCTGGCGATTTGTCATTAATTCAAGCATGGGGGTTGCTGGTATTTTTGATGTCGCAAGCCAATGTAAGCTTCCGCCACACGAAAATGACCTCGGCATTACCTTTGCTAAATGGGGGGACAAAAATTCCCCTTATATTATGATTCCTTTTTTAGGCCCAAGTACCATTCGTGATGGCATGGGGCTGATGTTTGATTACACGTTTTTCACACCTTATCCGTATATTCACAAAGATTTTATTATTGAAAGCGTTTTAATTCTTAGATACATCGACCTGCGTTCACGCATGTTTGATACCGACAGGCTCTTAAACCAAGCACCCGACCCTTATACATTTATGCGAGAAGCGTATTTGCAACACCGTAATTATTTAATTCAAGGTGAAGAAGCCATTGCGACAACAGGCAGTTTTTACGTTGATGAAGACGAGCCGGCTAATCCCGACCAAGTCCTCACCAACGCCCCACCTGAAGGCAAAAAAGCCTCTGATTTTCCAATTACAACTAATTAGGGGCTGTTGACATTTGCTCCCCCCGTCGCCTACGTCCCGCGGCTTGTCCGCGGGATCCAGGAGATGCTTATGTCAAGAACATATTTCTTCGTATAAATCACGCCATGCTGGATTAAACCCTTCGATTAAATTGAGTTTCCACTTTCTACAGCAATTTTTGAAGCGTGCTTCACGTCTGGCGGCTTCTACATATGTACTATGAACCTCATAATAGACTAGAATATGCACATTGTATTGTGCTGTAAAGCTACTCGGTATCACATTACTTTTATGTTCCCAGATCCGTTTGAT
>JASJHH010000044.1:0-11365 GCA_033791145.1 Legionella sp. | reverse complement strand
TCATAAAGACCTGTTCTGCCAACATAACCCCGTAACCCACACTGTGAACATCCTTCTGCGTCTTTACATTGAATCGTTTCGGGGTCAACTTTCAGGTCCTTTAACCATTTTTTTTCTCTCTCATCTGGCTCATGATCTTGCGTGCACGCTTTACATAAATTTCGAATCAAACGTTGCCCTACAATTGCTTTAAGCGCTGCTGCAACCATAAAGCCTTCAGCCCCCATGTCAACCAAGCGCAAAGCTGAACTCATCGCATCATTCGTATGCATTGTTGCTACAACAAAATGCCCTGTGACCGCCGCACGCATTGCTATCAATGCTGTTTCTGCATCTCGTATTTCACCAATTAATATCACATCTGGATCTTGTCTTAAAACAGCACGTAAAACCTTTGCAAAAGTTAAATCAATTTTTGCATTAACCTGTACTTGATTCACTCGAGAAAGACGATATTCAACTGGATCTTCAACAGTAATAATTTTACACTCGGGTGTATTTAGTTGAGATAAAATACTATACAAAGTTGTACTTTTTCCGCTTCCTGTCGGACCTGTAACCAATAACATACCAAAAGGTTTTGTATAAATATTTTCGAGTCTTTTGATTAAAGATTCTTCTATACCTAATTGATATAAATCACCAATTGCAGTTGATTGCTCAAGTAACCGCATCACCAAGGATTCGCCATTTACAGTCGGTACCGTAGATAGCCTGACATCATATTTTTTACCTTGCATCTCGAAGCTAAAACTACCATCTAATGGAATACGATGCTCTGCAATATCAAGATTAGCACGTAATTTCAGTCGTTGTATGAGTGCCGCCGAAATGCGTTTTTCATCAAATACATATTCGTTTAGAACGCCATCAATACGTAAACGAACACGTAATGATGTTTGATCGGGTTCAATGTGAATATCAGATGCACCGACTTGTACTGCATCACGAAATAAAGAATTTAATAAATTAACAACCGGCGCTCTTTCTTCATCGCCTTGTGTTGGCTCATCAAATAGATTATCACTTTGATCAACCGTCTCTTCACCCATTTCAGTTGATAATTCTTTAACAAAATGCTTGATTTCACCTGTCTGTCGATAAATACGGTCGAGCACGACCATAAGCGCCTTCTCACTGACGATTGCAGGTTTAATGGGTTGTTTAACCATTTTCGAAATAGCATCAACTGCATTAATATCTAAGGGATCTACTAAACCCACTAATAAATCACCACCTGATTTACCTAAAATAACAGCTTTGTATTCTCGTGCATGCGTTTCCGGTAAAAATGCTGTTAACTCAGTATCGACATCATAAAAATATAAATCAACAAACGGAATACGAAGTTGCTTGGCTAAAATATTAAGTAGTTCTTCCTCGGTAATAGCTCCCATTTCAACCAAAACCTGTCCAAATTTATGCTTACTTTTCTTTTGTAGTTCATGCGCCTTATCCAATGTTTCTTGATCAATAGCCGTTGTTTCTAATAATAACTGGCCAAGATCTTTATATTGCATGATTTATCCTTGTAATATTTTTAATCGGCTTTCTGCATAGGCACGTACTGCCGGTTGAACATATTCACTTTGACTTGCTTGTTTATACGCAGCAATTGCTTGTTGAATTGAATTTTTTTGCTCAAGCGCTATGCCAAGGCCTAGGCAATACTGCCCATTGGTTGGATCAAGCTTAATTAAAGATTGATACAAACTACCCGCCTCAGTTGTACGACCTAATGTATTAAATATAGCAGCCAATAAAGCATAGTAATCAGGTGATTTAGCCATGTCTGGATTGAACTTCTCAAGCAAAACTAATGCTTCTTGATAACTCTCTTTTTCAACAAGCAAACGTGATTTCATCATTGTTAAACGTAAATGATGCGAATCATGCGTTAAGGCTTTATCCAAAACATCCGTCGCTTTTTCAAATTCGCTATAAGCAAGATATAAAGCCGCTAAGTTCTCACTTGCCTCAGCTAATGTTGGAAATGCTTTTAAAAGCTGAGTGAGTAAATCAATTGCTCTTGAATCTTCACCATCTTGAATCGCTTTTAACGCATGATTTAATTGCTCTTCATAATGATTATTTAACGTAATCTGTGCTTCTATTTGTGATACATTATTTTTTGCTGTTTCAACTAAAAAAGAAGGCGCTGATGCAATCGTTGAAACCAGTGGTGCAGTATGTTTAAACCAAGGTACCGCAATCACAATGAGAAAACTCAACATTGCAATAATTGTGAGCCCACCTAATAAATTAATACTTAATTTAAACCAATTTTTTTTAACTTCAGGTATAGGAGATATGCTCGGTGTATGAGATGGTTTTTTATTTAAATCTTTTAACATCTCATTTAATAAACTCATTGTAAAAATCCTACTCTTTGATAAACAATCAAGACAACAAGCGCACAAAATCCCATGGTTAAGCCTAAAAGCATATTCGCACTGATTCGATATTTTGTAGACAATGTACTTTCTGTATCTGCAATCGCGCGTTTCATTGATTTCGCATCAACACGATTCAGGCCTCGACCATAACTTACTAACAGTGCCTTATGGCACAAAACATTGAGTAATCGAGGCAAGCCACCACTTGCTTTAAATAAATGTTTTTTTGCACCCGATGAAAAAATCATGCCATAGGTATAACCTGCTTTGGCAAGGCGATGATATAAATACTGTTCAAGTTCATTTTTATCAAGTGCTTTTAAAGCATAAGAAAAAGTAATCCGCTGCTTTAATTGCCGCAAACTATGTTGATTGAGTTTAGTATCTAATTCAGGCTGACCAAACAAGACAACTTGTAATAATTTTTTTTCTTCTGTTTCTAAATTAGTAAGTAAGCGGATGGCTTCAAGGCTATCATCTGGCAACGCTTGTGACTCATCAACGACCAATACTATTTGTTTGTTATCTTGATGCAATTGAAGTAAGCGTTGCGTGATTTTATCTAACACAACGTGCTGTGGTAGATTTCCATCGATATTCAAACCCAGTTCATGTGCAAGCGACAACCGTAAGCTGTCACCACTTTGATCCGGATTAGGAATATAGGCTGTTACAAAATTGTCATCTAAAGTATTCAATAAAAGTCGGCACAACAACGTTTTACCCGTACCCACCTCACCGACTATTTTAATGAACCCTTCACCCTGTTTTAAACCCAACAACAACACATTCAATGCTGCTTGATAGGAAGGAAGATCACAATAAAAATTCGTGTTAGGCGTTAATGAAAACGGTAATTCTTTTAGTTTAAAATGTTCTAAATACATTTAAACCCCTATCCCTGTTCAAGATTTATTCTTTCATGTTTGACGGCTTACGCATCGCTTGCTGCTGTTGTAATTGACAAGACCTGTCGCCTTTTCTACATCGTTTTCGGTGATGTCCATCATAGGCACCAGCCTTGGGTCCAAGCATAATCGGCTCTTCACCTTCTGATCCAAAGATATCAGGTCTACCACCAATATGAAAGCCTTGCTTCAGTGATGCTGTGCGCTGGGTTGTATTAATTAAGTCATCTTGCATAGCAGCTTTTGTAACCACAGTCGGTTTGATTAAAATCACGAGTTCACTTTTTTTCGAGGTTTGCTTCGTTCGCCGAACAAGCGTCCCCAAAAAAGGGACATGGCCAAAAACAGGTAACTCTGCAATTTCTTCAACGGTTTGATTTTGCATTAAACCACCAATCACAATCACCTGCCCATTTTTAGCATGTACAATCGTATCTGACTCACGAATAGCACTTTTTGCTAAAGGTGTCGCCGTTGTGCCTACCCCACCTGAGTGTATTTCTTTGATTTGCTCTGTCACCAAACTAACGGATGGATGTACATGCAAAGTCACGTCACCATGCACATTAATTTGTGGTGTCACATCTAAAGTAAGCCCTGAGAAAAAAGGTGTAATAATATCTGTTGGCTGCGCAACAGCGAGGCCTGACGCTTGCCCCCGTGAAATACCACTCACAAAAAATTCGTCATTACCGACTTTAATCAGCGATTGCTGATTATTCATGGTTGAAACACGCGGACTAGATAAAATCTGTACGTTTCCTTGCGTTTCAAGCGCCCTAATCGTCGTTACAAAATTTGTGCCCCATTTGATAATCGCTGTATACGCATCAGGAAAATCAGTCAGAGAGAGCCCCGTTCCTGGAAAATCATGAATAGAATCTAACGTCAGACCATGTGCATTCCAATTGATTCCCATTTGATATTCGTCATCTAACGTCACTTCAAGAATTTTTGCTTCAAGAATCACTTGTCTGTCCACACTGTTTTGAACCAAATCAAGATAAGATTCCACTTGTTTTAATTCTTGAGGATACGCGCGAACAACCACAACACCTGCCAATGGATTCACCGTCACATTATGTGTTCCCTCCTCACCAATCATATTTTTTAGCGTGCTCTCGAGTCGTTTCCAAAAATCAACCGTACTGCTTGTATTCACATTACCAATATTACCTTGAACTGAGGTTGCAGCAGAACCTGAAGGCGGTGTATCGCTGGCACCAAGAGCCGCCTGAGCGCCACCACCGCCACTACTGCCCGAAACACTTTCGGTCACTTCACCTGAGTGCAGACGCATGTTTGAATTACCCGTGCGTTGTAATTCTAAATAATTCACTGCATAAATTCGTGTTTGCAACACATGCGGCAAAATTTCGAATCCGCCAGGAATACGATTATAAGTATAGTG
Source organism: Legionella sp. (assembly GCA_033791145.1). GTDB lineage: Bacteria > Pseudomonadota > Gammaproteobacteria > Legionellales > Legionellaceae > JAALKW01. The sequence continues at coordinate 6,650 of JASJHH010000044.1, read as the reverse complement.
ATACGTATCTTCTAACGCTTGCAGCACTTGCTCTACCGTCACGTGTTTTAAATTTAAAGTAATATCGCCTTTAATTTCGGGGCTCACCACCATGCTCACCGAAGTATCTTTGACTAATCCCATATAAAAAGTAGATGCTGGTACATCTTTAACCGCAACATCAAAGCGTCTATACAGCGCCCCATTTCGTTGAGGCGAACGGAACTTAATATCAGGCATTAGTGCATTCGAGATATCACTTGTATTTCGTGGCCCGTAGCCTCCAGCTACTTTTTTGTTGTTTTCTATGCTTTGATGCAAATCGACCGTCATAGAATCAATAGCTGTTCCTTTAAGAGGCTGGTTGGTCGTGCACGCCACCACACTGAATATCCATAAAATGACCAAACTTTTTTTCATGTTATTTATTCCCAGCCCATTGGTTTAATTAAATAAATTGTTATTTTTTTTCCGGGTAATGATAACAAAACTGAATTTCTACTGATTTTTTCAACCGTCGCATCACCTATTTTATCGCCCACGTGAACAAATTTAGAATTAATTAGAGCATGTCGCCTATGAGGCGAAATAACAATAGACGAAAGCTGATAGTTTTCAGCCGTTATTCCTTTGACATCTTTTGAGTCTTTCTCAACCACTTCGGTGATTGAGGGTTTTGTGGGATCTCGTGCTACAGATGATGCTGCAACGGATGTTTCTGATGGCGCTTTACCCAAACTTTGACTTGAGAGAAAAATACCCCCTAAAATCATACCGCAATAAAACAGGCAACGCGTCATTCTGCCTCTCCTTGTGATGCAGATTTTGGTATACTTGGTACTACTTTAGGAGATTTTAAGGTATAAAATTCAATCGTCGCAATGGCCACAGGATGTTTTTCTACACGATAACTAAATTTATCCCAAAATAATTGCCATTTTAGTTGTTCCACACGTTGTAAAAATTTCATAATTGAAAAATAATCCCCTCTCAATGACAATGAATAATGCGTCACCTCAGGTTCTAATAACCTATTAGTCTCTGAAGAAACTAATTTTTCATCTGCTTTTTCGTCTGCTTTTTTATCTGACTTTTTAGTGCTCGTGACCGCTGCACGGACAGCTGGCTTTTCTTCACGAGCAAGTGTTGAAAAATGCTCAATACTTAAATTATGCATATCATGTAGCATAGAATGTAATAATTTCGCAATCATTTTATCATCAATATATTGAAACTGATGTTTCTTAATGGCCTCGTCTAACCCTTTTTTTTCATTCTGAAGTTTTTGATAATGCTCTATTAACTCATCCATACTGCCTGCTTTAATATGCTTTGAAATACGCTCATTTCGAACGGAAAATCGCGCATACTGATCATTTGTTTTTTTTATTTGCCTTTGTATAGCAGCTGTCTGATGACTCAATGGAAAACAAACCAAAAATAACCAGCAAAGTGTGATTGCTAATAATAAACCACACCCTATCGCAATCCGATTCAAAAGAGGCATACAGTCCAGTTTAAACTGCACTTTCATTAAATAATTAACAAATCGCATTATTATCCCTAAGTCTTAAATCTATTTTTTTTGCTCATTTAAATTAACTTTTGTATTAGTCAGTTTAAACTCAATGACTGATTGTCCTGACACAGCCTTTACATCAAACAAATTAAATTTTGTTTTTGAAAACGGAGCTATCTTTTGCAGGGCATCTAAAAATGAAGAAACAGCGACTGGCTGAAGCATATATCCACCCAATGATATATGTTTTGTCACTTGGTTAATTTCTATTTCATTCAACCATAATCCTTCAGGAACAGCCTCAACAAGTGCTTTCATATAATTAGAAAAACCATAACGCAGCGCTGTCCGAGTTAACGTTTCATAATATGCTTGGTCTTTTTTTAATGATAGTTTAAAGCTTTTAATTTGATTCACTAACGTCGTATTACCTGCCAACAATGGATGCGTTTTTGCTATCTGTTGAAATGTCGCAATGGCTTTCGTATTTTCAGAGCGTATGTATTTTAGTGTCCAGGTATCTTTTAGTTGAAACAAAATCATTATTAAAGTAATCAACATAAAAAAAACAAATAGTGAGGCCGCTGAAAAAGTGATCCATTTTGCTGGCAGTTGTTTTTGCTTCCCAGATGAAAATTTAAGAAAATCAATATCTTGGTTCATGCTGTTTTCTCGTTTTGATTAAAAACCAGTGCACCTATAGTTCCATAAAATACGTTTGCTTGTTCTTCTAAACTTAAATCGGCTGACATATTTAAATAATCAGTTAAATCAATAATACTAACAGCTAAAGAAAGCTCGGCTTCAATGCCTTGAAAAATAGGTATGATTTGATGAAAATCTGGCGTAAAAAAAAGCTGCTCTGGACGAGGTAAATTGAGTTGATGCGTACAATATTCGATACTTCGCTCAAGCTCTGTTAGCAAACGAGAGAGTTTGTCTGCAGCCTCAGACTGCGTACTTAAACCAAGCTCTAATGTTCGAATTAGATGAAGTTGATTCTGGTAAATCAGATGTAAGGTATAAACAGCATTACATTGACTAATTAAAATAACCGGCAAATCTTTCTCGGGCGGCTTAATCGTCTGTATTAAATGGATTAAATTCTTCAAGGCCATTTCAGCAATACTAACGCGCGTTATATCCAAAAAAACAGATTCGAATAAATTACATTTATGTTTTAATGCTGACAAAAGTGTCAATGCAACCACTGCTTTTTTACTGTCTCGTACATTATGTGCCGGCACCAAAAAAACATCCATCGCCACATCATCTAAATCATAATCAGACAAACCTTTTAAATTCCATTTTAATGCTTGCGCCATTTCAGCATCAGGAACATCTGGCGCATCCATCAAAATCAATTGATATTGGCTTGGTGGCAAAATAAGCTGGCATGAATGCGCAACCAGATTTAAACGCTCAACATCATCAAGCAATAATTTGATCAACGCCTGATCTTTTCCAGGCTTAAATGTACGATACTGACTAGAAACAACCTGTTTATTATTGTCGACAACGGCTAAAGAATAACTCTGCTCATCTAAATAAATAGCCACCGAAGCATCAGCTTGTCCCTGCTTTTGATTCCAAAACATAATGTTCCCTAATGTATAAACTCATGCCAGCGACCTAATCCTGTCGATGGGTGAAAAACGCCACTAAGACCATTTAAAGCAACCCCTGTTGTTACATTATTTGTTAAAGACACCCAAGTCGTCCCATTATAATGAAAACGTATGCCATTATCGCCCACCACCCAAATATCAGAAGGGCTCAAAACAAAAACACTTCTCAGCGTATTATTACCCGTCGGTAAAGTCGTTACCGTTGTTGCCATGTTACTATCAAAAGTAATCACTGTACCATTGTTACCGACAGCACACCCAAAATCAGCGAAGCCATCACCATTGGTATCTACAATAGAAACCGCCTCTAAATCTTCTGTTGTATCCACAATCACCCAAACAGCCGCACCACTGACAATCCGTAAACGCAGTAATTTTCCGCCTGAAGACCCACCACTACGCCCTGCAAAAAATACTTCTTTGGGTGCATTACTCCCATCACGCGTAATATCCACACCAACCAGTCGACTTATATCTGCAGGAAAAGCATAATTTAACGGCGCTTTATCTATAGGACTCCATCCTGTGCCAGAATAATACCAAACCACCCCTTCTTTACTTGATTGATCATGACTGCCGCCAACACCAAACCCTACATCAGCAAAGCCATCACCATTTAAATCTAGCATTTTTAACCCATAAACCGATTTTTGAATCGGTTGAACCCCTGGCGATGTTAACGTTTTTCCTGCACAAGGCAGGCGACACCAATTACTACTGTCATTTGTCGCATTACGTTCCCAACGTAAAATAGTAATCACATTACCGCCCGTTCGCTCCCCTACGGCCCATGCTTCTCGTTCAGAAACAGCATCAACACCGTACAAATTTGTTTCACTCCCGAGTGGTGCAAAAAATGCTGTCCATACATTGCCTTGCAGTCGTGAAAACATAAACCCAGCACTCGTTCTATCACCAACTGCCCAAGCTGAATGATAATTGAGTGCTGATATTGCATGTAAATTTTGCGCAGTTCCACTGTTTTCAGCAGCCCACAAAAGCTCACTGGTTGGACCATTCCAACGCAAGATAGTCCCTGTATTACCCGCTGTAAATAAAATAGGTTGATGCATGCCTTGTTGATATTCTCGAATACCCTTTGGGTTTGCTGCAGGTACATGACCAACACCCGCGATTAAACATTGGTATTGACTCACCAACACACCTGTTACATGGATTGAAGCCTCTGTACCATCTTGTGCGCGACTCACACCTGCAAGCGTTGTTGCATTTGCAATGCGATCATATTGAAACATTTCACGCCCAATCAATACCCAACCATTTGGGGCAAATACACTACTGTCATTGACAGTAATCGTTGTTGGTGTTGTATTATTTGCAATTGCTGTACTGAGCGTTGCATATGCATGACGTGGATTATTAGTTGTATTACTACCCAGACCACTTAAACTTTTCCCTGTTGTTAAATTAACACTCGAGGCCAAACCCACACACGTTTGCCGTGTGCCTAGGTTCGTTAGTGTCATATTTTTTTTTGCCTGATCAAGCCCACTTTCAGCCAATGCACCTGCCGCCGGAATAGACTGAAGATAAAGCGTTGACTCGGTGGTTCGAAAAACAGTCGATACAAGTGCTGCACTTAACAATGCAAACGCAACGATAAGAATCACAGCCGCGACCAATAAAAATCCTTTTTGTTGCGACATATCAATCCTTAATTAATAAACTCATGCCAGCGACTAAATTCTATTTGCTTTGGAAAAACGCCGCTCAATCCATTTAAATCATCGTTTGTATTCACATTTGCTGTTAAAGAAACCCAATTACTACCATCATAATGAAATCGAACGCCGCTCTTTCCTGACACCCAAATATCAGAAGCACTGAGTGTAACTACAGCTTTCAAATCTTTTTTACCTGACATGGTGCTTACCGTTGTATTCATATTTCCATCAAAAGTAACGATACTTCCCTTTTCACCGACAGCACATCCAAAATCAGCCCATCCGTCTCCATTGGTATCGACAATAGAAACCGCAGCTAATTCTTCTTTTAAATCAACCGAATTCCAAGTGTCTTTTCCATTAATAATTTGTAAACGGAGTAATTTTCCTTTGGATTTACCACTACTGGTACGCCCGACAAAAAAAGCTTCTTTTGGCGCATTATTACCATTACGCGTAATATCCACACCAACCAACTGCCCCACCTGCGAGGGTAATGTATATTTTAATGGCGCTTTATCTATGGGGCTCCATCCTGTGCCTGAATAATACCAAATCACCCCGTCTTTATTTGCCCCCCCTGCAGCAAACCCCATATTCGCAAAACCATTTCCGTTTAAATCTAGCGTTTTAACGGCATAAATTGATTTTTGATTATCTTCAACATCTGAATCCGTTAAAGTAATCCCAGAGCACGGCACGCGACACCAATTATTATTAGAATTAGAGGCATCTCGCACCCAACGTAATATTGCAATATCTTTTCCCTTTCTTTGACCCACCGCCCATGCTTCATTTTCAGACACAGCATCAACGCTGTATAAATCACTTGAACTTCCTAATCTTACAAGTACAGAGGACCATGAATTGCCTTGTAAGCGTGATAGCATAAAATCTTTTTTATCTTTTTTACCAACAGCCCACGCCGAGTGATAATTCAGTGCTGATACGCCATATAAATCTTTATTTGTGCCACTATTCTCAGATGCCCACACGAGTTCATTTACAGGTCCATTCCAGCGCATGAGCCTGCCTTTTTCACCCACTGAAAATAAAATCGGCTGATTCATGCCTTGTTGATATTCTCGAATACCCCTTGGATTAATCGCAGGTGCATGCCCAATGCCTGCAATTGAGCATTGATACTGGCTCACCACGGAACCTGCCACATGCGTTGACGCCTCAGTGCCATCTTGTGCGCGACTCACACCTCCAAGTGTTGTGCTACTTGCAATTCGGTCGTACTGAAACATTTCTCGCCCAATTAAAACCCAGCCACTAGGAGCAAACACACTGCTATTATTCACTGTCATTATGCTTGGTGTTGTATTACTTACTATTGCTGTTTGTAATGTTGCATACGCATGGCGTGGATTATTGGTTGTATTTGTGCCGGGTCCACTAATACTGTTGCCTGTCGCTAAAGTAATCGTAGAGGCCAAACCTGTACAGGTTTGTCGTGTACTTAAATTCGTCTGCGTAATATTTTTTCGTGCCTGATCAAGTCCACTTTCAGCCAACGCGTCTGCTGCTGGAATTTCTTTAGGGTAAAGGGTCATTTCTGTGGTTCGTAAAACAGTCGCTACAATCACGGTACTTAATACTGCAAAAACAACAATCATGATCACGGCTGTTATTAATAAAAATCCTTTTTGTTGAGACATCCGTTCTCACCTTGTTAAAATTTAATATTTTAACTATCCTAAAGATAATATCAGCGTATTATAAAAATCATGCAATAGAAAGGAACTTTATGTGCATTGATCTCAAGCTAACCATAATTTTGTGCCTAACTTTTTGGCTCAGCTATGCTGAGGCAGCACCGCTCACCCCCCCTGG
>JASJHH010000043.1:0-5486 GCA_033791145.1 Legionella sp. | reverse complement strand
TGGTCACGAAAAAAAAAAGACGCTCTGATTAACACCTTAAATCCTGAGTGGAATGATTTATATCCTTCATTATGTTAAAGACTGTGCCACATTCAGGAGATCCCTCGCTGCGCTCGGGATGACGTGGGGAGTTACAATTTTTTTTAAATCTTTCTTAAATTGTGTTGATAAAGCAAGTTTAAGCATCATCTATGTCGTTCCATACGTCATCCATCGAGTTATATTTGCTTCCTTTGCCTGATTCAAGCTCATCGATTGCAGCAAGTGTCTCGGCATTAGGCAGTTTCACTTCAAAGGGCAATCCTTTGTTAAGGCAAATTTGAGTATAGAAAAGGCGGATTGCTTCAGCTGTAGATAGACCGACGTGATGTAGTATAGCTTCAGCCTGATGTTTGAGCTTGGGTTCTATTCTCGCGTTAATCGTCGCAGCTTTATTCATGATATTGCTCTCTGGCTTGCTAGTGTATTTAAGTTGTAAGACATATGCGTTACATTATCAAGTCTGGTGTGTCAGGTGGGCAATTCAAATATTCATAGATTTTAAAACTTGTTTATAAGACAAAGCTTGTTTTAAATCAATTTGAGTGACGGTTTCGCGTGTATTTAAATCAGCAATCGTGCGTGCAATTTTAAGTAGTCGATGAAAGGCGCGGGCTGAGAGTTTGAGTTGCGTTAATATTTGTTCTAAAAAAGCCTGTTCTTGCGTTGCTAACCCACAGAATTGCTCACATTGTTTTGCATCAAGATGTGCATTGAGCATGCCTTGGCGTTTAATTTGATAGGCACGAATGCGCGCTATTTTTTCTCGAATTTTAGGGCTTTCTTGTGTTTTTACTAGATTGGGTTTAATTAATTCTTCTTTGCTTAAGGCATGTACCGTGACTTGCATATCTATGCGATCTAACAAAGGCCCTGAAAGCTTGGCCAAATAGCGATTAATACGCTCAGGGCTGCACAGGCATTCACGATGTGGGTTGCCGGCATGTCCGCAGGGGCACGGGTTCATGGCGGCAATCAGTTGAAATTTGGCTGGAAATTCAGCTTGCGCTGCAGCGCGTGAAATACACACCTGTCCGGATTCTAGTGGTTCTCGGAGGGTTTCAAGCACGCGGCGGTTAAATTCAGGCAGTTCATCTAAAAACAAAACCCCATAATGCGCGAGTGATATTTCACCGGGTTTAGGCGGATTACCTCCACCAACCAAAGCAACAGGAGACGCAGTATGATGTGGCGAACGAAAAGGAGGCTCATGCCAACGGTGCGTGCTGGGTAATCGGCCACGGGTTGAGTGAATAGCAGCCGCTTCAAGGGTTTCGGTTTCATTGAGCTCAGGCAATAAAGTCGTAAAGCGTTTGGCAAGCATGGTTTTCCCACTGCCAGGTGGTCCTGACAGCAGAAGACTATGGCCGCCAGCTGCTGCAATTTCAAAAGCGCGTTTTGCATGATGCTGACCTTTGACATCAGACCAATCGAGTGGTGGCAAAAGACTGGGCTCGGGTGTGAATTGCGGAATAGGACTTAACATCTCGCCATGACACAGTGCATTGCATAGCTCACGTAGGTTTTTTGCTGTAAATAATGCGTGATAATTTGCAACACTGGCTTCTTTTGCATTAGCCTCGGCAATCACGAGGCTTTGGTCTGCACGGCGCGCTGCAAGTACAACAGGGATGATGCCAGAAACACCGCGCAGATTACCGTTTAAGGCAAGTTCTCCAATAAATTCATGGGTGCTCAAAGGCTCAAGTGGAATTTGCCGGGACGCGGCTAAAATACCGAGTGCAATCGGCACATCAAATCCGCTGCCGGTTTTGGGTAAATCTGCAGGCGCTAAATTAACAGTGATACGACGATTTGGGAATTCAAACTGGCTATTTAGAATAGCACTTCGTACGCGGTCTTTGCTTTCTCTAACTGCTGTTTCGGCAAGGCCTACAATGGCAAAAGACGGTAAGCCACGTGATAAATGGACTTCAACTGCGACTGATTGTGCGTGAATACCGAGGGTACTGCGTGTTTTGGTGATGGCGAGATTCATAATTTGTACTGCTCCTTGATACGTTGGACGAAAACACCCGATGCTCCATCAGGGTGCGGGCGTACAATAACTGATTTTTATCAGGGAAGCGAGCGGCGGTTTTATGGTGTTAAGACAAACCATAATGTTTCGATTGATTTTTTATTAGAAATGAATTAAAACTTCATAGTTCATAGTTCATAGTTGTTTATCATTCTTTAAGTCTATTAAAACCCCAGTTCGGAGTTTCTTAAGTACTCACCTTACGTACAGCACAACGTGTAACGCTTATGCAATACGAGATGCGCGCATGTTAAAAACACAGCTAGCACATCCAAGTACTGAAGAACGTATTCCGATCACAGAGAATGGCTGTTTTTCTTTATCATCAGATTATCTTGAAGATATTCATGATTTCAGAAAAGAATTATTTAAAGCACTAATATTAGATACAACCGCTGAGAAATCATTAAAAGCAAGAGGACCTTAATCAAATAGCTTAGTCAAATAAAATAGTGCCATTTGGCAGCATCAACACACCCTAGTACAAATACGCCGTTGCTGCATAGGTTAGCTTCTCTCGGAAGTTAAGGTATTTAATTGCGCTTGCAAGGCCTCGACTTTTTCGCGGGTTCTTGCGAGCACTTTGACTTGGGCATCAAATTCTTCACGGGTCACTAAATCTAATTCTGCAAAGCCTGCTTGTAAGATAGATTTAACTGTATCTTGTACATCAGCTTCGATTTGCTGAATACCAGATGGTAGTGTTTCACAGAGTTTTTTGACAAGATTATCAAGTTGGCTGGCATTAAACATGGGATACTTCTCCGAGCTGATTAATAAACGCCCATTCTTCAGGGCGAATGGGTAAAATAGAGAGGCGATTGCCTTTTTGTAATAATTGCATGTGCTCTAATTCAGGTTGCTGTTTTAATGTATTGAGTGGGATTAATTGTTTGAATTCATGTTCAAATTGCACATCGACCATAAACCAGCGTGGTTTTTCAGGCGTGCTTTTAGGGTCTGGGTGGTCGCTCTTAGGGTCAAATGCCGTATGGTCAGGATAAGCGGTTTTTGTCACAATCATGGTGCCGATAATACCGGGTAGTGGGCAGCTTGAATGATAAAAAAATGCTTTATCGCCGATTTGCATGTCATCACGCATAAAGTTACGGGCTTGATAGTTACGAATGCCGTCCCAATGTGTGGTTTGGTTCGGAGATTGTTTTAAATCTTCAAGGCTAAAGCAAGACGGTTCAGATTTTAAAAGCCAGTAACGGGTCATGGCGTGCTCCAGTAAATGTTTTTTTCGGTGGCGATAGCATCTAAGGGAATATCCCAGGGGTCTTTGTTTAATAATACATGTTGCTGAAAATCATACGCAGCCCCAAGCAGGCAAGCAGGTTTTTTGTTTTCAAGCGTTTTATCATAATAGCCCGCCCCTCGGCCGAGGCGGGTGCCATGTTTATCAAACGCAACCAATGGCAAAAGCATGAGGTTGATTTGCTCAAGTGTAATCGCACTGCTATCAGGAGCATCAGGCTCTAATATATGAAATTGATTGGGGGTGTGTGCTGTGTTTGTGGTTGCGGGTAAAAATTTAAGCGTCTTCGTGTCTGGCATAATAACGGGCATGTAGCATTTTTTACCAGCGGCTGTGGCTGCAAGCCATAAAGCATGTAGGCTGATTTCACCGCCATGGGCCTGATATAGGGCAATATGGGATGCATTTTGATAAACATCGAGGGATTCGATGCGTGCACACAGTGCGCGTGATGCTTTGAGTTTGATTTGCTCTGTGAGGGCTTCGCGCTGTGTGAGGTATTGCTGGCGAATAATGTGTTTGTTTTGAGGCGACATGGGGTGTAACGACCTGTTTGCTTCCTGCTTGTTTTAAGCGTAAGGCATTATCACGTGCTTTTTTTGAAACTGCAATAGCTTGTATTCGTATTTCTCTTGGGTATAAGATGGGTTTTATATATTGATAGTTATTGGAGTGATTATGGCCGTCAGTTTTGCTCCTGGGACACATTGGCGCGATTCAGCTAGAAATGCGCGTTTTTTTATGGTTGATGCAAGAGCTGCGTTCCCTATTTTTTTCTTTTTGATGCATATTCGTGTTTGGACAGGTGCTTTGGTTTTAGTGTCAGCGTTTTTTTTTGGCATTATTGAACATTATGGCTATAGTTTACCTGTTTTCTTGCGTTGGCTTCGGACTTTTTTTGCTGGGCATATTAAAGCAGCTCGGCCATGGTGGACATAACATGAGTTTAGATATTTCTCAAAGCATGGTTTTAATTGCGTCTAAATTGAAAGCAAAATTTATGTTAAATAACCATCCAATTAAATATGAAGATATTTTTGTGCCCACAGGACTCCTGCCAGCGTTGGTACGGAGAGCAGATCAATTGAGCTCATTGTGTCTTGGATATGGTCTTGGCGCGTCGTTTGAAGATGCTGAAGGAGCGCTGCTTGGCACGCGCGTTTTATTTGATGAAGTAACCCCCAATGCACTGCGTTTACTTTGTTTGACTGATGTGCTCAACGAACTCATTCAAGGCGCACCAAGCGCTGACAATACACCACTAGATGAACTAATGTACGATTAAGCTGCTATTCCAGCTGTCATAGGTCTGTTTTTTTTGCCCACAGTGTAAAGAAATCGAAAAAACCCACCGATTTAAGCTTTCCTTAAGCTATATTGCCTATGCTTAGAAGTATATAGTGCGTTCATGTTAAGCACTATGTTTTATTTGTTTTAAAGAGGTGTTGTGATGAGTTATACTGCGGATACATTTTTTTCTCACTCTGTTTCAAAATCTTCAGCTTTGACGCGTGCGGAGCGTAAGCTTGGAGAGTTTTCGGGGACATTGGAAACAGCAATTAAAGCGTTTCCCGATGGTCAAAATTTTTTAAATAATCAGGAAGCAAACGAAAGGATATTACGCGTGCGTAGTGTTCTTCGAGTGGTGCAAGCAGAGCCTAAACCTGAAACCGAGGTGAAAAAAAATATTGATTTTTCAGGCGGTTAATTAAAAAAATCGGGAAAAATGCTTTATTTTGATTTGGTTTGCTATAATTAGAAGACTATGAAGAAAAATAAATTATCAGACGAGCAAATTAAAGCTGTTTTAGATGCCTTCAAAGAGGCCCTTGATCATGGGCCTTGGGCGAGCTCAGCACTGTTGCGTGTGTTGGGTAAGCAATTACAAGAGATGTATGAAGCATTTGAAGATGAGGTCGGTTTAGAAAAAAAAGTGCTCGCTAAGAAAAAAAGTGAACATCATTCTCAGAAAAAGCCGAAAGAAACACAGCAAGAAGTTTTTGTTGCGCTGTACTCCTCTGATGGTGCTGATATTAAATCATGGGAAAAAATTGTAGCGAATCTGCCGAAGCAAATGGTATCTCGACCTATTTATGCTGATGAAGAAGAAATCAAAAAAGCAATTCAGGCGCGCGAAAAACCAAT
>JASJHH010000042.1:0-3186 GCA_033791145.1 Legionella sp. | reverse complement strand
GACCGGAAGTACAAGAGACTGGCACCATATTAGTGTTGTCTCCTTAAATCCAGATAAAAAGAATAAACAGCCATCCTTTGATAACAAATACAAAGAGGCTGCTTAGTAATTAGATCCGACAACTTCCTTGACACTTACCGATATTCAAGGCGTCTCTACTCGCAAAGTGACCGCTATTGTAGAAGAGCTCTGTGGTTTGGAAGTAACAAGCATGGAGGTCAGTCGAGCAGCTAAGCTTTTGGATGAAGAATTTGAAAAATGGAGGGCGCGTCCTTTAGGGCAGTTCAGCTATTTGATACTCGACGCACGGTACGAGAAGGTTCGTGAGGGAGGGCATGTGATTGATGCCGCAGTTTTGGTTGCTTACGGCGTAGATATGAAAGGGATACGGCACGTGCTGGGTGTTTCGGTTGCTTTATCAGAAGCAGAAATACATTGGCGCTCATTTTTAGAAAGCCTCGTTGCACGAGGGCTTCATGGATTAAAATTAGTTACGAGTGATGCTCATTCAGGTTTAAAATCGGCATTGAGGGGTGTTTTTCCTTCGGTACCCTGGCAGCGCTGCCAATTTCATTTGCAGCAAAATGCACAGGCCTATGTTCCTAAAAAAAGCATGAAAACAGAGGTTGCAGAGCATATTCGAGCCGTTTTTAATGCACCTAACCGAGTAGAGGCAGATAGGCTATTGAAAATGGCCATAACCACTTATGAGAAAACAGCACCCAAGTTGAGTGAATGGATGGAAGCAAATTTATCTGAAGGGCTGACTATTTTTGAGTTTAAAGCGAGTCATCGTCGCTGCTTAAGAACCTCTAATTTAGCAGAGCGTGTGAACCGAGAACTCAAAAGACGAACACGTGTGGCAAGCATTTTTCCTAACATTTCTTCATGTGAGCGTTTAATCACCGGGCTTTTAATTGAAACCTCAGAAGCGTGGGAGTCAGGTAACGTGTATTTATCAATGGAAGGGTGATTCCTGTCAAGGGCAGCGATTAGCTGGCGTAGCGCACCCTTGACAGGGCGGGAAATAAATTAAGCTCACCAATGGCTTTGGGCACAGCACTTCTGTGTCCAAAGCCTTGGATAACAAGCTGTTTTTTGTTTGAAACGGAAGCTTTGCGCCTGAAAATAAGAATAACGGAAATAGAAAGACGTATTTTTTAAGCAACGATACAAAATCGTTGTTTTTAACCAAAGAAATCTGGAGTGAGACCGAATTTACAGAAGAAACGTTGCTTTATCCGATTGAGCGCGCCATCTTTTTCTACAGCAACAGCGCATTCATACAGTAATTTTCACGTTTTTTAATTTCTGCCTCGATTAATCGAACAATGACTTTACTGCGTTGACGTTGAGGGATTGCTGTTTTCATTCTAGAAGCCGTATCGTCTGGCATGGAAGCTGAAATTTTAGCCATATAAAATCTCGCACATAGATATAATATATATTATTGTAACGCAACTTCTTCGCAATGTGTTGCGCTTGATTGGTGGGAATTCCCATATTGGCATATACCCACTTATTGTGTATAATTTAATAATGTAATATTAGATATTAAAGAGGTGAATCATGCTTAAAATGTTGAGACCCGACTCAAAAGGGCGTATTAGTCTTGGTGCATTAACAAAAGGGATTAGTGGTTTCTCTGTGCATCAAAAGAAAGACGGTAAAATCGTTTTAGAACCTTTTGTTGAAATTCCAGCACATGAAAAATGGTTGTTTGAAAATAAAGCAGTGTTAAATCAAGTGAAAACCGGGTTAAAACAAGCAAAAGAGGGCCAGCTTATTGATAAAGGGCGTTTTTCTGAGTTTACTGAAGATGAGTAATGTTTAAATTATTATTTACCCCTCAAGCAAGTCACGATTTTGATCATTTGGCTGAAGATAAAGCGTTATTAAAACGATTTAAGGCTGTTAGGAAAGCATTAGGTTACTTAGAACAAAACCCAAGACATCCGAGCTTGAATACACATAAGTACTCTGCTTTAGAAGGTCCCTGTGGTGAAGAGGTCTTTGAGGCCTATGCAGAAAATAAAACACCAGCGGCTTATCGTATTTTCTGGTGTTATGGTCCTGATAAAAAACAAATTACGCTACTGGCGATTACGCCTCATCCATAAGAGATTCCTTTTTTCTTCTCAGATTAACATGAAGCAGCTGGATTTTTCCCAGACATGTAATAAGCTCAAACTAGACAAACTGTTTAATCAAGGAGCTTTAAATGAAAGTATTACTATCTTCTGCAGTTGCTGTATTGGGTGTAGGTGCACTTGTGTTGAGTTCGAGTGCGTTTTCGGATGTGCTGCCGAATTGCGGTAAATTTACTGAAAAATGTAGTCATATCAAATCTAAAAATATGTGTTCTAAATATTACACGGATCCTACCAGCGTAAGATATAAATGTAAGTGGGATGCTACTCGTAAGAATCCTTGTACAATAGCCAAGAGTACACCATGTACCATGCCTCTATGCGGTACTAAGGCCCAGGACCACTGTAGTGATTATACGGATTCAGCGACATGTACTAGTCATTACGTCAATCCTACTGGCGCAAGTAGGATTAAATGTCAGTGGAATAAGGATCGAGATGGGAATAAGTGCAAGCAGAATGCAAGTATAGAGTGTGTAATGCATTGAAGTCACTTAGAATATCATATTAAAGCCTCACTCTTGTGAGGCTTTAAGCGATTAACTTGGCGTTAAATTATCTTTGGGATTTAAAGCAGCAGCAACATCGTGTGTAATTGTTGCTAATTCAGCCAGTGCTGTGTCAAAATCTGGATGTTTAGCTTTTTTAGGTGCTTTAAAAAAGTAATTATCGTGATTTTCAGATGCTTTATCCGCTGTATTTGAAGTTCTTTTGAAGTATGTTAAAAACCCTCTGATAGCAGACTCAATGGCATGCATGATGTAGCTTGCTACTTCTTTCGGGCCTTTGCACTCTGCCCATGTTTTAGCAACGTGGGGGATATCTGGCATTGCTTCTACAAATGAATTGAGTTGAGTTGTTATCTTGGTTAAATCAGATTCGTTTGAATCCATTATTGTGATGATTTCATCGCAAGTTTTTTTTACATTTGGAGCACCGAGATTAGCAGGGATGTTTTTTGCTAGCTTTTCAAGCGCGTTTTTAAGTTTCAGCATACGTTCAATGTTTGCATTATCGGCTGAATTAATGAGGTCAT
>JASJHH010000041.1:0-2639 GCA_033791145.1 Legionella sp. | reverse complement strand
ACATAGGCACACTAAAGGAGAAAGTTCCGAGAAGATCGGGATACGCCAAATTTTCAATCCATAAAAATGCTTGCCCGCCAAACTGCGGCATTTCACCAAGCGCATTAAAAACCGCAATCAAAATGGGGATCTGTATCAAAGAGCCCAGCATAGGCTTCATGGTATAGAACGGTGAAACCCCCAATGCCGCATGAGCTGCCATCAAACGATTATGCGCCTCTTCGCCATCGTAATTAGCTTTGATCTCGGCCAACTGCGGAGCCAACAGGCCTTGCACTTGACTGACCTTGCGTTGAAAACGCACCGTCATCATGCTCACAGGCAGCAAAAATATCTTAAGCAGTACACCAAAAACCACCACGGTCATACCCCAATTACTGACAATATTAGCCTGTATTACAGTTAATGAGCGCTCCACTAATTTAGTAAGCCATGCTAAAGGCTGCCCTAAATGTGCATATCGAATTTGGTCCAGTTCTAACGCAATAGATGACAGCTCAGGTTTGCTTACCGTTTTGACCTCGACACTTGATTGGCTTAATACTTCTGAATTACTAATAATCAGGGCCTTTTCATCCAAATGAACCGAAAGTCCTTCTGCCTTAATCAGTAATACCTTGAGGCGACCCACCGCGGCTAACCACTGATTTTTCCTTAATGTTACAACCTCATCTTCATTAATCCTACGCAGAGTATCAGCGTCTACAACGTAATAATTAACATTATTGTAATAAGCTGCCAAACCAAAAAAAGCATACGATTCAGCCACTTTTTCAGAAATAACCTCAGCAGGAAAGACTGCCACAGGAACTTCTGTAGCATTAACCAAAAGAGAAAAAAGCAGTGCCAATACTACATATAATGGACGAATCATGAACTTAAGTTGTACCATCTATTGAAAGACCATCGATTCAAAACCAAATCCCAATAACCTCGTGTCATTATTGACTCCCACAGATTTTGGTGTCACCGGGTTTTCAATTCGAAACTCTAATTTATTTACCTCACCCTGCTTGATTAATTCCAAAGGAACACTAAAGACAAATTCTCGAGGGTTTTTCTCACCTAGGTTCATCGCCACCTCACCAATGTGCGTACCGTTTAAAAGAACATCTGCCTGCTGGCTCATATTTTTATTTGTCAAAAATCCTTTCAGGTTTAACTTCAATCGATTTTGAGAACAACGAGAGGTGTTTAAATTAAACTTGATGGAGGGTTCTTTTCTATCACTCCAGCGGCCCCACTTTTCGATGCCACTTAAGCCTTCTGAACGATAATTATCAAAGTTCGAAAATAGTATCGTTTGATTACAAACTATCACCGGGAAATTATCATCTTCTATAAACTTGGAGAGATAGACAATGTCATTTAACCCGCCAAGTGATGAAAATTTCAACTCATAAATATCAGCATCATAAGAATTTATTATTTTAGATGGCTTAAAATAGGTAATAACTTTTTTTCTGACTGGCTTAGTATCACTATATAGATTGACACCATGAATTCCAGGTGGGATTTTTTCATCAAGCCCTAGTAGAGATAATACAGTAGGATAAATATCCACCAACTGACTCTCTTTATGAGAAAACGATAATTTTTTGTTACTCGATGTTTGTGGAGGTTTAACCATAAGTAGTGCAGAAGCCCTCGATATAACCTGAGATTTACTCCAGGGCATGTACTTATCATTTAGAGGTTCTTGACCATCTTTTTTTCCTTCCACTTGTCCCGCCCATCCTGCCCCATGGTCACCCATGATTATAATAAGCGAAGAATCATATCGATTTAAAAGCTTTAATTTTTCAAGAAACTCATTAACTAAATTTGAGGAACACTCAACTTGTTCATAGTATGCATTGCTCGTATTGCCTTCAGGTCCACGATAATTACACTTTTTATCAATAACATGTGGGCCATGCGGGATAACAGCCTGGGCAATTACAAATTCGTTGTTATCCCCGCGGTGATTCTCGTCAGCAATAAGTTGTTTTAATGTAAAAACGCCAGTTAACGGTTCAATACCATCTGAAATTCTTTTGATATCTGAATAATTTGAACTTGAATTAAACCAAGTATGGACCCGTCCACCAAGAACACTGCCAATTTCTAAGGATTGATTTGCAAAAAAGGTAGGCAACGTCCTAACTACCCAATATGTGACGAAATCAGCCACAAAGGGGTGATTAGATCTCGTCCATTTCAAATAAGTCTTTTCTGAAGAATAGGATATGTCGTCAAAAGAAGAAATAAAATTTTTCTTGGCATAAGAGGTTGTTCTATAACCAACATCACCTAAATCTTTTCTAAGATTGTCCCCTCTAAGGCTCCAATCATTGTAGCTGCCACCTTCGAAAACTGTACCCGACATAAAGCTTGCATACGATTGATCTGTATATAGGTAATTTGCCGAATTATTCTCAAAAAATGTAAACCCAGGAAAATCATTATCTGCATCGTTATCAAGAATATATTTTTTCATATACCCAGTTTCCATTGCATCCAACCAAATGAAATAAACATTAGGTAGTTTTTTTATGGATGCATCAGATACATTTTTAGTTACCAACTCTGTTTCAAGGCGAGGTTTCTCTGTCGAGAGATAAACAGATAAAATAATCGAGTAAAGTGCTAGCCCGCCC
>JASJHH010000040.1:0-5251 GCA_033791145.1 Legionella sp. | reverse complement strand
GATTATAAGCACGTTGTATTTCAAATAGTCCTTCTAAAAAAAGTGTCTCTGCTCTTTTGGTGAGTTCTTTAAAGAAAAGGCTTTCAACGGCGCTTTTTTCTTCTTCACTTTCTAAGCCTTTTAATGTTTCTTTCACCTCGCCCAGTTTTTCTTTAAACTCTGATGGCTGTGTGTAGCTAATTATTAATTTGATAATTTCTTGAAATTTAACTATTAGCTACACACAGGCTGTTTTGCAAATGCGATTAATAATTGAGCGATGCAACAAAGCCATTTGAATCTAAGAAACCTGAATTCGACCAACTAATGCAATCGCCTGTTCCCTAAGCTCAAGCTGCAAGATGGATGATCGATGAAGCATCACTATTTTGGGTGAAAAAGCGTTTAGTAGCCAAATAAATATCGAAAAATTTCGGTTTTGAAGCTTTCGATAAACCAACCTTTTTTTCCATAATATACAAGCGCAACTCATGCTCGGTATTAGCATTCATATTCGTGGGCATACCTCCTTTTTTCTCCCATTTGCTCACAGCCATATGCGACTCATGTGCAACTTTTTCACCAAAATCGCGTAGTGACATAGAAAAATAAGAACGAATAAACTTCACTTGGTTACCTGTTAGCCGTGCATCTTGAATAGCAAGTTTCTCGATAACTTCATCGGCCACTTTTTTTACATCTATTTTAGGTGCCCAGTCACCATCAATAGAAATCATTTCAACCTTCTTTAACTCAACAGGAAATCCAAGGCCTTCATAAATATGGTTGTTTACGATTTTAGTTTTCATCATAATCTCCTTTCAAATTTTGATTACTGTAATAATTGGCATTAGATCATCAGAAAATGTGATAATGACTCTTAAGCTAATGCCATCAATATCATGGCCTTCAATGCAGTACTTCCAGTCTTGTGCCAAATCACTAATCGACGGATTCTCATATGTATCCTTTTTCTTGTTGCGCTTCCGGCCATAACTTTTTTCCCCAGACAACAGTCGAACCACATCCAACTCCGATATATTTCGCTCATTTAGTCTCTTCTTGGAATGCGGAAGAAACACATAGCTCCCTTGCTTAATTTTTTCGTCTATCAACGAGAATAATTCTTTGTCAGTTTTTTTTGTTGGTTTTGACGACACATTTATTCTTGATTAATAAGATATGTATTATTATAGCCACTGTAAACTGAGTTTACAACTATTTTCTTGCTACATTGGCTTTGTTGCAGTACTAACCGAGTTATTTTCAATAGGCAGATCTAGAGTGTTTTAAAACTCTTCGGCATGCCGAGATGGGTCATTTTATTTAAGATCCCACAACCAATCATGAGTTCTTGTTGTTGTATTTCAAATATCCTAGCATACATCGCCCGTCCAAAAATTCTTTTATATCCTTGTATGGCTTTGTTGCATCGATCAATTATTAATCGCATTTACAGAAACAATGATGCACTAACGAACGTATAGGGGCAAAACTTAATTTTCTCATCACTTAGGGCTGGGGGAGTTCTTATTCTCCGGCATCTCAGCGGCTCTCTTACGGTTGAGTCAATGGCTTTTTTACATGCAATTGGTTTTGATGGGCTGTAACTGGGAAAGGTTCATGTGATTGATCAGGGATACCAATAAATTTTTTTGGCGCACGTTATCCCTGGTTAAGCAGATCATTCTCAAAAGTTGATATAACATCAATGATATCGTCAAAATGAGGCACCGTAGCAAAAATCATACCACTCATTGCTTGGTAGTCTTTTTTTAACGCCTGTATCATTTTTTGGTTTGGGGTGATTGAAAAAGTTCCCTTATATGCGGCTTGTAAATCTAAGCTAGAGCTATTAAAAAACATCTGTGCGTGTTTTGTGCAATCAATAGCTAAATCTTGTTTACTCATCATATGGTTAAAAACATCTGATTTTAATAGTTGGTACACATCGTAATAATGCCTGGAATATCGGTGTCCATTTTGTCGTAATATCCCGTTAATATCGAACCATCTTCTGATACCATGCAAAATAATAATTTTATCCCAAAAGGTCCTCGCAGGTTCAATGGTAATGACATTATTTACCTTTAAATCTAAATCGGGAAGATCTTCATTAATATAGGGGTAAATTGTCATATACTGATGAGGATCAAGTGCTGACTTTGCACCAGCCTCAATTTTCACTGTTGGCAGTACATACGATTGTGAATGGCTAAGGGAGGGATACCTTAATAAAAGTGTCTGACAACTAGCATCGTTTGGATCAATTTCAATAGTTGGTGTTTGAGTATTGCTTCTTATTTCTCTAAATAACGCATCAAAAATTGATTGTAAATGAGGTTTTAACCGATTGCAGATGTATTCATGGGAGGCTCTTTTTATTTTCTCAAAGTATTTCCTTTGTTGCTTTCCTGATAACGCCTCTAATTCTACAAACGGCATATCTAACCCAAGATCTTCTCGAAAAATAGTAATATCAATATCTTCTGAAAATCGTGAAATTAATGAGTAGGCTTTAGATAACGAAGTTCCGCCTTTAAACAAAAGTCTTGGGCTACTTTTTTCTTGGCCATTAAAAAGCACATCTAGAACCAAACAAACCCAGAAATCTTTTTCTATGTTTTGAATAGGTACGCCTAAACGGTTTGCAGTAGCAATAAATAGACCGCGCTTATCCTCTTCGGATGCGCTTAATATAGATAAAAATGCTTGATTGATATAACTACTCATCCGAATTTCCTTCTAACTCTAAAATTAACTCTTTCAAAAATTTTTGCATCCAAGCAGGTAAAGTAGATAAGCCTTCACATAAATCATTCACAATAATTTTTTGCTTAGGGTGACCTTTAAGAAATAATATCAGCTTATTTTTTATTTGCTCTTTATTATTCTTTTCAATTACATCTCTAAGCCAATGCAGTGCTTGAACTACTCGCATTGCAGGGCGATCAGCCCAATAAAGTTTGCTAGGAGCTGTATGTTTGAACTTTAGCACTAAGTTACCGATTTTTATTGGTTTTAAACGACTATCGGTTAAAATATTAACCTGGCCTGGTACAGCATTTGTCAAACCTAAATCATTGGCTGACGTTAATCCATCAACAAGCATACGTGATTGATCTCTACGAGATACTGCTGCTATAACATTTTGGTAATTAGGCGCCATCAAGGCGCCTATTAAATTATTTTTTTTAGGATAATCATATAAACCTCTATCTATTCGTCTAATAGAGTTTGTTTTAACTAAACGTTGTAAAACCTTGTCAACTGCATCTCGATTACCAAGATCCAAAAAGTCAAAAGGTGTCCAAACCATGCCTTGTTCAGGAGTCTTGATTCTATCTAAGATTAAAATTTTTAAGGACATACTTATCTTTAGTTTATAGTTGTCCGTTAAATGTATACATATTTCGGACGAAAATCAAGGGTTACTTTCCTGTGCCAGGGCTCGGGGAGTCCTTGCTTTCTTCAGAGCTGTTTGATTCTGAAACATCAGCATCTGATTTATCAAACATTTTCAGGCGTGCCTTTTTCATTTCCTCTTTTGTCAAAGGGACGTCAGGTTCTTCCTCCTCCTCAGCTGCTTTTTCTTCTATTGGTTTCGCTTGGATGATTAAAGCATTGAGTTTTTCATCCAACCCAACATCTGTGCCATCAACTACTAACTTACCTTCTATCATCTGCTCAAGCCCTTCGTCTTGTCGGTCTATGATGAGCCCTTGAAACACGGGGTAATTATCAGAAGCTTGAAATGCCTCAAACGTATCATAGTTTTTAGCAAGCGCTTCGATTGGTCCACCTGCATACTCAAACAAAAGCTGCTCTCTTCCGGTTGAGAGAACAGCTTTTTTAAGTGATTCAAGATTTAGGTCTCTTGAATCTAAGTCTGCTTGTTTTAAATAGACTATTGCAGATTCAAGAATAAGTGGGGTTAGTTTTAAGTCAGCGCCTTTCTTGGTGATATATTTTAATTCAGCAGCCGGATGCACACCCACCAGTTTTTCAATGAATTTATTAAATGTGCCTGAGGCGCAACTGGCTTTATCATGTTCATCTTTGTCGTCTTCAAATGTATCAGAAAGATTATAAGCACGTTGTATTTCAAATAGTCCTTGTAGCAATAGTTCTTTCGCATCATCTAAAGTGCCTGTTCTCGTTTCCTCATCATGTATCGCCATCCAACTTAATGCTAAAAGTGTTTTAGTGTTTATCCCTGAGGTTTGGTCTATAAATTCATAAAATGAATATACCAACTGTTGAATCGCACGCTTTTCAACCTCATGTTCATCTTGTGCATTCACCCAAGCTTCTATTGCTTCGAGTGTTTCCTGTAAATCATTAATCTTATCGCCATATAGCTTATTTAATCGTATTGCAGATTCAGAAACAGATTGATGCACACTGGCTGTATGGGTGCTTTGGCGTTGGTTAAACGCATTTGCTGCGGCTCTTTCGTTTATTCCTAAGATGTCCTGATTAATATAATTCACGAGACGAGCTTGGCCTATCCGCAGGTTAACTTGGTTAGCCCTGCATAGTTGAGTGATGTGATTCCACCGTGCTTCGGTGAGGTGGTGGCTGGCAAGGTTCCCCCATAGTTCTTTCACAGGCTCAGAAAACAATAGGTTTGCGTGTTGCATGATTTGATTAAATCTAGCTTGCCCGTGCTCTCCCGAGAGCAGTCCTGCTTTGTCGAGGATTTCAAGGGCTTTAGTAAGGTACTCTGGCTCTTGATGCCGAGCTACAGCCTCAAAGTTAGCTTGTGCATGCTCTCCTTCTAATAAATTGTTCTCCTGAAGTAATTGCCATGCTCTACCACACGGCATTGATAGGTGTGCTGCAAAGTCCATTAAAGGCTTAGGTGCAAATACATTATATATTCTAAAGAAAGACCTGAAAGAATGAGCGCTGAGTAACTTAAAGATTTCTAACGGCGCTTGCTCGTCTAGTGCTCTACCGAATAGGCTTGGTATAAGAAAAGAACGCCCAAAAGCATTTTGATTATTGTAATAAGCTTTTAATAACTTTACCTCTAAATTTTGGATATGTTTTACATAACTAAAGCATAGCATGCTGCCCGTTATTTGCGCACAAATAGCATTGTAAGGCTCTGATTACCATGCCCTCATAAAAGCTTAGGTCTCATTCGAGCTCCGTAACCTATACAGCAATGACGTATTTGAACGTATGGGATTATGACCCTGTAGGGTGTAGGGGGTTTATGCGGTTAGGTGTTAAAACTTAGACGTCATCGGATAACGCCAATCGC
>JASJHH010000039.1:0-4925 GCA_033791145.1 Legionella sp. | reverse complement strand
TGTTATCATTCAATCAACCCAACAGCCAACGATTTTTGAACCGATAAGCTTGTTAAGGGATGCATCTTGTTATCGGTGTTGTGCTAAACCACTTTCGTGTGGGAAGCCTGAACTGGAACAGCCGTAGCCCACCTGAATCTCAGGGTTCAAAATCCTTGGTTGTTGGTCTCTTCATTAGAGTTCTTATAGCTAACCCGCTAATTTACTCACCTAATTTTTTATCAATGTTACGATTGCTCATGATGAACTCCAATAGGAATCATGCAAAGCATCTATTTAGTTTATAAAGTTTGGTACAATTTGAGGGTGCCTTTTCAGGTACTCTTTTTAAGTTGTTCGTAAGTTTCATGAAAAACTGGATAATAAGTTTTAATACGTTCAAAAATTTCATCGGCTAAATCTTGATTATAAGTGTGTGAGGTTAAATTTCGATCTTGGAGCATGCGTAACCATACGGATTCATCATGGATAAGTTGACCTTTAAATGCCTCACGCAATACATCTTTAGGGTAAGTTGGCATTCCCCCACGAGACTCGATAATACGTTTTAATAGTTTCCAAAATAATTCAACTGCAAACTCAAAACGTTGAATACATGCATCAATATTACTGCGATCAGACTGCATCGGCTTATCAACCATTTGTTTGAGTGCGATGAGGGCTTGGTTAACTTGTTGAAATGACAAGTTAAGCCTTTCATTATTTAAGTTTTTTTTCATAGAGCATAACTCCATCGCGGTCGATTGCTTGCTTGAGTGGATTATCAAGCGCTAAGATGTCGTATTGTATACAATCTATCGTTAAGAGTGTATCTGCCTCATCAATAATATTTAAGACCTTTTGCCAACCTTGGATGCTAGCAGAAGCACACAGTACGGCTAAATCAATATCAGAACGTGGTTGAAAGTCTCCACGTGCACGTGAACCATATAATATTACTTTATCAACAAAGGGCAATGCTGTGAGTTCCGCATAAAAATTTTTTTTCTTTATGTCAGTTAGATTCATATTAAAGCCCTATCTGTCTATAATCTGCCTGCCATGATTTTAACATAAAAGCACGCGCTGATTTGACCATGGTCATATGCTCTAGTTTATCTTGAACTAACTCTGGATAAGGCAATCCATGAAACGCTTCTTGATACGCGCCTTCTGAATATTTAGTTTTATACAAATCCATGGTTGCAGGCAAAATATTTAGCCCCGTTTTTTTTTGATAATCATCAAATATAGAAGCCGGTAAATAGCGTGCCAAATAACGCCGAATTAAATAACGCCCTGCGCCCTCGTGTCTTTTTTCTGATAACGGTAACGATAAGTAAAATTCGAGTAGCTTAGGATGTAACAAAGGATATCTATATTCAAAACCCATTTTTTTAGCAACAATGCTGCTCGATTCAATACGCATCCGTATTTCATGACTGGCAGGGCCTTGTAAGCTTTGCCACTCCGCCTCACGCAATGTTTTAAAATAATCACGTTGCTGCGGATAAACACTAATCAAACGTTTATTGCTATCTGATTTCCATACATTAGTCACAACAGCTTTTAAATCTTGTCCAGATTGGATTAAACGATGTGTGATGGGGTGTGAATATTGTATGCATTGCAATAAACGGCGGCGTAGCGTGTGCGACGAAAGCGCTTCAAAAGCACGGCTAAAGGCTTTATTTCTGAGAAGCTCCGGTAAAATAAATCGCAGCGGCACATGTCCTGAAACACCTTGATCACCGCCAAACCCAGACAACAAAACATCATGCTTTCCTTTTGATACCTCAGCATGCAAAGGATGTGCAAAAGCCTCAAAAATATAAGGGGCTGGTCCTGCAAAATATTTTGAGTATTGCCGAAATACAGCAATTGGATCAAAATTATCAGCATCAATACGATGAATATTCGGTTGATAATGCTGATAGAATTTATCTTCTGCGCCTGTGTTATATGATTTTGCACTTCTTGAATCAGGTGTTGCTGCGTGCATAAAGAGCGTTGGGTTTAAACCACGCTCGGTACTTGCCAAATAAACAGCTGTTGAATCAACCCCTGCGCTGAATTCAGCTGCAACATGATTAAAACCATGCGTTGCATCTTGTATGGCGTTACTCATGAGTTCAGAAAAATGTTCTAAATACTCACGCTTATCTTGATAATATAAAGTCTCGCCTGCTTGTTCTAATTGCCAAAATACTTTTTTTGTTAACTCGCCATTTGGTTTACCATGCATCATATGACCCGGTTCAACCCGATAAATGCCTTGATAAAGTGTTTGGTCAGCATAAACCCTTGGTTCAATAAATTCGCCTCTTGCCTCAGCATCTAATATCGCGGGTTTAGGATTTAGCTCGGCTAAAACATCAGGCATCGTCTCACCAAACACAAGTGTTTTTGATGCAGCTTGATACGCATAAAACAAAGGCTGCATACCTAAATGATCACGCACCAATAAAAATTCTTGTGTTTTCTGATTAATTATTACATAAGCAAACGCATCAAATTGATTGCGATAGCATGCTGGATTTAAGGCTGCTTCAAATGAAGTTATAAAAGGCGCTTTTTGTGCTTTTGCAGTATAAAATAATAATTGTGAATTTATTTTAATCTCATCAAAACAACTGGCATTTTTAATATAAATCATATATGTCTTTTTTTGTTATTTTATCATTTGTATAACAGTTTCCTAACGCTTTAATTAATATAAATAAAATGCGATTGTTTGTCACTTTTTTATCTTGCTGCATAAAATCATATAAAGCATTTATTTTGATATCATGAGGTATGCGTCTTGGGAGTTCATGATATGCCAATAAATCATCTACTTGTTTGACAAGCGCTTTATCTAAATCTCCAATTTGATGAGAGAGTAATACAGCATAATAAAGCCCTATGGCGACTGCTTCGCCATGTAACCAGCGTGTGTAATTTGTATGCGCTTCTAATGCATGTGCAAAGGTATGCCCTAAATTAAGTAATGCACGCTGACCTGTTTTGTCTTCAACATCGTCTGCAATCATACTTGCTTTTATTTGGCAGCAGGTTGCAATTAGCTCTGGAAGTGGTTTTTTGCTTAAGGCTAAATCACCCGAAAGCAATGCGTATTTAATCACCTCAGCAAAACCAGATTGAAACTCGCGTTTAGGTAAGCTATTGAAGCAAATCAAATCAATGAATACAGCTTTCGGCTGATAAAAACTGCCAACTGCATTTTTCGCACCTGGGTAATTAATGGCTGTTTTTCCGCCTACAGCGGCATCTACTGCTGCAAGTAAGGTTGTCGGCATTTGAATGAACGCAACCCCTCGGTGATACGTTGACGCAGCAAACCCTGTGAGGTCGCCAATCACGCCGCCGCCTAAGGCAATCAGGGTTGTATCGCGATGATGTTGATGTTTGATTAAAGCTTCATGGATTTTTGTGACACTGGCTTGATTTTTATAAGCCTCCCCATCTGGCAAAATCACAGTGTCACATTGAAAATTTTGCAGCGCATGACAGAGCTTATCAAGATAAAGTGGCGCGATGGTTTGATTGGTTACAACTAGAACTTGTGTGCCTTTAATTAAGGCTTTTAATTGGACAGCATCTTCTAAAAGATGCTGTCCAATCACAATCGAATAACAAGCATTTGGCAGCGTGATATCAATTGTTTGAAGAATATTAAGACTCACCATAAATATGTTTAACGATATTATTGGTCACTGCTTTAACTGTTAGTTTATCTGTTTCGAAACTCACATCGGCTAATTCTTCATAAAAAGGCTCGCGTTCATCACGCAAACTCTCAAGACGACCTTCTAAATCATCTGTGCGTAAGAGTGGCCGTTTGGTGTCACGTTTTGTACGCTCAAACTGCTGCTGAAGCGACGTTTTTAAATAAATGACCGTGCCTCGTGCAGCCAGTGCATTACGATTTTCAGGTGTAATAATCACCCCACCCCCGGTTGCCAATACAATATTGGTTTTTTGGGTGAGCTCTTCGATTACTTTTTGTTCGCGTCGACGAAAACCTTCATCGCCTTCCACGTCAAATATCCAAGACAAATCAGCCCCTGCCCGTTCTTCTATCACTTCATCTGAGTCATAGAATTGAAGCTTTAGCTCACGCGCCAAGCTTCGGCCAATGGTGCTTTTTCCAGCGCCCATAGGACCAATTAGAAAGATGTTACGTACCTTAACGATGCTCATATTTAGTAACTTACCTCTATTCTCAACATTCAACCCAACTAAAACCCATTGAAACGCATTGAAACGCATTGAGTGTGCGCAGCAATTCTAGCACGCGCTTGATTAGTTTTAAAGAATTGGATTTTAAACCCTTAGCTGTGTTAGGTTTTCTAATAGTGCTTATATTTTACAGGAGTTTATATGCCAAGCCCAACAATAAGTCCAGCAATACCAAATACTGATGATACAGCTGATTCAGCATCTAATACACTAAAAAAATCCATTAGCTGGGTTACGGTCAACACCGAAGCATCTGAACCCTCTGAAGCAGAAAAAGCAGCTTTAAAAATAGTTGCCTTAGAAGCGCAAATTTTAGCACTAGAAGCCCAGCTTCAAAACATAGACACTAGGATGCAAAGCTTACAGGCTGAAATGCAAGAAAAAGATAGCATCAACGAAACGTTAAAAGCACAAAATATATCTTTACTGAACCGTGTTAACCCACCCAAGCAAGCGACTACCCAACCGAGCTTTCTCAATCAATTTTTATTTTCACCTATAAATAATACTAAGAATAATACTAAGAAAAATAATAATAAATCTGCTGACGATGCAAATCATTCTTTTAATCCTTCTTGCGGTCAACCACCCGTTAAATAAAATTTATTTAAATCTATTATACTATGCTAAAACAACTTGAGTATCATATATTATGAAAAAACCTCTTTCCCTTTTTTGGCGTCGCGGCCTTTGGGCATGCTTTA
>JASJHH010000038.1:0-8343 GCA_033791145.1 Legionella sp. | reverse complement strand
AGAAGATAATTTAAATCTAGCTTTAAAAGCACTCACACGCTTATATCAAGCTTTAAGAGGGATTGAGATTAAAGCTGATGCAGTATTAGATAAAACTTGGGTTAAACGCTTTGAAGCCACGATGCAAGATGATTTTAATACCCCTGAGGCTTTATCGGTGCTATTTCAACTCAGCCATGAGGTAAATAAATCTAGCTCGGAGTCACTTGCTGCAACACTGAAACATTTAGCCGGTATTTTAGGGTTGCTTCAAGCTGCTCCCGATGCATTTTTACAAGCAGGTACTGATAATACGATTGCAGTAGATAAGATTGAAGCTTTAATTACTGCTCGAAACGAGGCACGTAGTGCACGTAATTTTGCAAAAGCTGATGCCATTCGGCAAGAACTTTTATCAGATGGCATTGAACTTGAAGATAGTGTTGAAGGAACAATCTGGAGACAGGCTTGACAGCGTTTAAATAAAAGGCGAAAATCGCCCCCAGTTGGCTATGTAGCTCAGTTGGTTAGAGCGCGGCACTCATAATGCTGAGGTCGGTGGTTCGAGTCCCCCCATAGCCACCATTTATTTCCTGAAAAAATCCTCCTGTTTTTTGTTTAAATTGTCAACATGCCCTAACAAAATAATTTTCGAGTTACCCCATCAGGCGCAGCTCTATATTTGTGCTACATGTTAAATTCATGACCTTACCGAGAGGCGAGTCTTTTCGTGAATAATCAACGGGAGATTCATTATGAACAAATTAATCCTATGTATTATAAGCTCCGTAGCACTGAGTTTTATCTGCTTTAAGGCATTCGCACTACCTACATGTCCAGTTTATCACGCCACGCTTATCACCGGACACGCCTATGATCCAATTAGAGATTGTGGTGAAGAGGAGTGTGAGGAGTAAACCCTATGGGGTCGAACCCTAGACCCCGTGTACTTTATTAAAACGTAGATAAAATGTAATCCATATGCTAGATTTTAGGGGCTGTTGCCATCATCTATTTGTTAAAAAGCACATCTTTTTGATGTTGAGAATGATTAAAACACTATGTGCTTGGACTGAAATCAGGTATGATAGCCTGACTTTTTCAGATTTTTTCAGGTTTTTTAATGATTTGATGCGCACACCAACCTTTATATGCTGTTTTTTAAGCGCTTTTTTATGTTTTGGAGCAGTTACAGATAATACAAAACTTCTACCGTCTAAAATAATGGATTTAGCGAGTATGGGCGAGAATGAAGTAGCGCCTAAGCCTGGGAATTGGGAGAATACCCCGCGCGCGCCAGAGCCTCAATCTACCTCTAATACCGCTAGCTCATCTAATAATACGAGCAATACAAAACTTTGGAATTTACGCGAGGTAGAAATTAAAGCGGTCATTGCGGAAGTCTCTCGGGTAACGGGTAAGAATTTTTTAATAGACCCACGGGTTCAAGGTAAAATTTCAATTTTCTCAAGCACGCCTATTTCTGATAAGGCACTATATCCTGTTTTTTTATCAGCGCTACAAGTATCGGGCTATGCCGCAGTGCCTAGCGGCGATGTGATTAAAATCTTACCAAATATGGATGCGCGCACACAAGCATCGGATGGTGTGCATGCACCACAAAACATTCATAATCCGTCTAATAGTGATGATTTAGTCGTACAAGTCATACCCGTTGAACATGTTGCAGCTGATCAACTCGTACCTGTCTTAAGGCCACTCATGCCGCAATGGAGCATTGTGTCTGCTTATGCGCCAACGAATATGCTGATTTTATCAGGGCGAGCGAGCAATATTAAGCAAATAACAGACATTATTCATCAGGTAGATATCTCTTCAGGAAATGCGATTGATGTTGTGCCTCTTAAAATTTCATTGGCAATGGATATGGTGAATACATTGCGGGATTTACTCGCAGCGCAGCCAAGTATTGGTTCCGGTCCCCAGTTAACACTTGCAGCAGATGACAGAAGTAATTCGGTTTTAATCAGTGGTAGCAGGGCTGACAGGCTACGGTTGCGTATTTTAATTTTAAAATTAGATGGTAAAGAAAATCCTATCGCAGACAGTAATACCCAAGTGATTTATTTGCATTATATGCGATCTGAAGACATCGTACCTATTTTAGCGGGTATAGCGCAGGCTAATTTTAGTGGTACCGTCGGGACAACCATCGGGACGGTTACAAGACCAGCACTCGATAGCACGAATCCTGAGGCAGGTATTGTGAATGTTGAAGCGGCAGCTTCAGGAGACACGCTTGGGCTTAATACGAATACGCCGACCAATGCAGGCACCTCACAAGCAGAGTCAGGCACAAAACCCATGGTGCAAATTATTGCAGAACCGAATACGAACTCTGTGATTATTAATGGGCCCACAGCCTTAATTAAAACGTTAAAGTCAGTCATTAGTCAGCTAGATATTAAACCTGCACAGCTTTTAATTGAAGGCATGGTGGCCGAAATCAATGAAACGGACTTTAAAAACTTAGGGGTTGAGTGGGGTAGTATTAACCAAGAATCACATGATCCAAATAGCTTTAGGCCAGGCTTTGCAATCTTAAATGGAAATACATCACTCAAAGATTTCCAAGCACAAATTTATGCATTAGCAAGGCAACGCAAGGCTAATATTTTATCAACGCCATCCGTTGTGGTATTAGATAACAGGCAAGCTAAAATTTTAGTCGGTAAGCAGGTGTCGGTTGCGACTTCTTCTTATCCAAATAACGCAGGCGGCACCACCACTGCAAGCCCATTTACAACCTTTGACCGAATGAACGTTGCACTGCATTTATATGTAAGACCACAAATTACACGGGGCCAAGGCATTCAAATGCAAATCGATCAAGGGCTTGATACCTTAGATCCACTTGCAAGCACGGGGGAAGGCGTAGCGCTTCCAACGTTTAATATTAGTGCAATTGTAACGTCGGTGCATGTGGACAGTGGCAATGTTGTGATTTTAGGCGGGTTAATTCAAGATAGCTTAGCCAATGATGATTTGAGTGTGCCTGTTTTAGGAAAAATTCCAGGTATTGGACGCTTGTTTCAAAAGAATATTAGTAGTCGTGAGAAAAAAGTTTTAATGGTCTTTATTCGGCCCGTTATTTTGCGTACCGAAGCGAATACAATCAATGTTTCAGGTGCAAAATATAACGATACACGGATTGAGCAGTTGGCTATTTCGCGCTCACAAGAAGAATTTAACCAACATAACCGTGATATGGTCTTAAAACCGTTAACACAGGCCAAATTACCAAGGCCGTTTAATCCTTCAAAAGATCAAAAATAGCGTATGGATAGTCAAGAAAAAATGCCGCGCCTGCCCTATGTTTTTGCCAAAAAGCATGGCATTGCGGTTACGGGATTTGATGAGGCGGGTTTAGCCAAAGTGGTGCATTTACCAAATACAGCAATGCAAATTTTTTTAGAAGTACGTCGTTTTACTGAAACAGAATTATTAACCCATGAAGTCACACCGAGTGCATTTCAAAAGCACTTAGCTGAAGTATATGAATCAAAATCTTCTATTTTAGATGCAACGCAAGGCATGGAAGAAGACTGGGATTTAATGCAATTGGCAGAGCAAGTGCCAACTGGCGAAGACTTATTAGATAATCAAGACGAAGCGCCTATTATCAGGCTTTTAAATGCATTATTTACGCAAGCCATTAAGCAAAAAGCCTCTGATATTCATATTGAAACCTATGAGCATCGTGTGGTGGTGCGTAATCGGGTTGATGGTGTATTACAAGAAATTCTTGAGATTCAGCGTGGTATAGCACCACTTGTGATTTCACGCGTCAAAGTCATGGCTAAATTAGATATTGCTGAAAAACGGGTGCCACAAGACGGGCGTATCGCGCTAAAAATTGGTGGACATAGTATTGATGTACGGGTTTCGACTTTGCCATCGAATCATGGCGAGCGCATTGTATTACGTATTTTAGATAAACAATCAGCCGAACTTGATTTAGCAAAACTTGGCATGCCCGAATCAACGCTTGCCATGATTAAAAAGATGATAGCAGAGCCACTTGGTATTTTACTCGTAACAGGCCCCACAGGTTCGGGTAAAACCACCTCGCTTTATGCGATGCTAACAGCTTTAAATCAGGTGAGTCGTAATATTCTAACCATTGAAGATCCAATTGAGTATGATTTGCCGGGCATTGGTCAAACACAAGTGAATCCCAAAGTTGAAATGACTTTTGCACGTGGGCTCCGGGCTATTTTACGTCAAGATCCAGATGTCGTCATGATAGGGGAGATTCGTGATTTAGAAACGGCTGAAATTGCGATTCAAGCGAGCTTGACAGGGCACTTAGTGCTTTCTACATTGCATACAAACAGCGCACTTGGCGCACTCACACGTTTACATGATATGGGCGTTGAATCTTTTTTACTCTCATCAAGCATAGTAGGCTTGGTTGCACAGCGCTTGGTTCGAACGCTTTGTGGTGATTGCAAAACAGGGCATTTCATTCGTGATGACGAGCGTGAATTAATGGGATTAAATTTATCCCATTCAGAAAAAAAATCTATCTTTGAGCCAGTAGGCTGTGAAGCGTGTAATCAAATTGGTTATCGTGGCCGAACAGGCATTTATGAGTTAATTCCTATTGATGAAACTTTACGTGGTTTTATTCATCGCAACGAAAGTATCCAAACGATAGAGGCGTATTTACGCCCGAGTGTTCCGAGCATTCGGTCTGATGGTTTTGGGCGTGTTTTAGCCGGAGATACGTCACTTGCTGAGATTTTACGTGTGACGAGTCAGTAATTTCATTGCTATCAACTTTTATCTACTGTTACAGTGTATGAGTTAATCTTATCACTTTACCCAGGCATTTTATGGATAAAATAAAAGGAGAGGAACGGATGCTTCGCGGTTAGTATATCTTATGCTTCCAATACCCGCATATGGAACACAGGAGGGACTACAATCAATGGATGTTGTGGTAGTACAACAAACAGTACGAGTTGTAATGGGTCGAAATTAAAAGTGCCAAGCTCCTCAAATTGGCATGATTATACCTCTTGCTTAAATAAGGTTACGATGTATTGTGGTTCGGATGCTACAGGAGAAAATGTGGTTAAGTTTAATGCGGCAACAGCCTGTTATGTTGCCTCCTGCTCTTCTGGTAAGCTGACGTATACTAAATTGGACTCCACACAATGCAGCGATATAACTACTTTTGTTTCAGATAATAATTGCTCCACTTAGTGCAGCATTTCGTAGGCAACTGGGGTTGCAGGGACAACTCGACCCCAATAATCTCATTATATTATGACCCCGTTGACTCTTCAGGTAGGTTGCATACTTCTTAAGTTTGGTGTAATATTGAACAATCTGTTTGTTTGATGGATCCCGGTGAGATGCCTATTTTTATTCCTAAGTACTATAAAATTGATAAACTCAGCAGTAAAGAAGCATATACACGTCATGAAACAGGAAACGCATCGGTTGAGCGTTTATTGCAAAGGCAGGATGATTATTGGATTAAAGATGGCAATGCTTCTAAAAAAGATGCCCCTAAAAAAGTACTTATTCTTCATGATTGGATAAGTCACGCTTGGCCTGAATATAAATGTTTAGCATTAAAAGATCGTCTTTTAGAGTGTATTGATTTGGGGTATGAGGTACGTTTAGGGGATGCGTACTTTACACCAGTTACAAAAAAAGAGATTGATGTATTATTAGCATATTACAAAAACGTTGTTTTATTAGAACGTGATGCTGCTTTATGTGCTCGGGCTGCAACATATCTTAAACGAGCCGCACGCGACTTTCTAAGTTTAAATTATTTTGAGCTCAATCGTTTATTAGATAACGCCCCTGAGCCTAAGCGACAAATTCTGGCAAGTGATTTAAGTGGCCTAGAGGGATCTTCATTTTTAAAACGTATTGCGTTTTTAAATCAGCTGAAAATAGATGCAATTGTATGCGATCAATTTGGTGTGCTCTTTCAAGATTATTATTTTGCTATATTTAAAAATAATGCGCATGTGAAACAGTTTTGTGCTTTACCCCAAATTAAAGCGGAGGTTTCGGAGTATACATTTGGGAGCGCTAATTCGTCTGATCCGACGGCACACGAGGCAAGTTTTATAAAAGAAAATCAGCTAACAGAAGTAAATAACCTAAGTCTTTATTGCACATCGCTACTAGGTGAAAAACCCGTCCTTTCGAGTAAAAATTGCCCAAATTTAAAAGAATTACAGCTTTATACTATCTTTATTTGTAATGAGCCTGATGATCCAGAGCCTAATCCTTGGATAGTGGAGGATAAGCAAGCATTTGCTCATCTAGAATGTCTTGATTTGTCTTTTATGGCAAGTCCTGAGTCTGATGCTGAATTTGAAGTGGTGCGTGATTTTTTAAGACGAATGCCTCGTTTACGTGTGCTTAAATTGAAGCACTGTAGTTTGGAACTTTTTAAAAAATTGACACTCGATTCACTTGAAAGGTTGGAGATAGAATTTTTGAATCATGTCTCAGTTTCAACAGATGAAATTTATACAGCAATTCAAGCAACTCAAAAAAAATTGAAATCTTTTCAAATTACAGTAGATGAGATTACAGGAAATTTTTCTAAATCAGAGCAAGAAAAGATTCAATCGCTTCAGCTGGATAGAGTGCGGCTGTTTCATCCAAGTTTAAAATTATCGGATAAGGTAAAGGGTGGCTTAGCCCTAGTTCAGTCAGATCGATATCAGACCGTGCGAGATAGCTTGAATCCAAACCTTGTTTTATACTTGATGGGTCATATTGCTTCTTTCAGAAGAAAAGGATTAAAAATTATTAATGATGCTTCATTAATTCAAAGCAAGGGAAAAAAACGTGCAAAAGCAGCGGAGCTCAATCTACAAGTTTTCGATGAAACAAGTCTCTTAGGTTTTAATGTCGACTTCTCCCTTCTAGAAGAGCTTAGATTAAATAATATTAAGTCTGAAAATCTTAATATAGCTCGAATTTTTTTGGAGAATTCAAAAGGCTTAAGCAAGCTTCACATAGATATAGGTGAACAAAAATATGCTGTTACAGATGATAGTTTTCTTGATGATATTGATATGTCCCAGATGGAAACAGTTGCATTAAAGGGGGTCGTATTAACAGAAGAAAGGTTATTAGATTTGCTTCTGCGCGCACCATTTTTGGCTCACTTTGAATGTCATGAAGGTTTACTTCCTAAAACCTACTCAACGGCATTAAGAGCAGCGTTAGCACCTTTTGGTTACCTTCAACCGAAGCGTGCTACTGTTTCCACAGGAAAAAAGATGGACGCGGATACAGCGCTTAAGAATAACAAATTCTCTTGTGACCGTGTGTTTTATGCAAAGGATGCTAATCATCCAGTTGTTAATTACTATCGGAAAGAAGTATACAACATGCTTGAAGTAAACCCGAACGTATGTTCGCCTGAAATGGCGTTTGAACTCAAAAAAACAGAGCCTATGGGCGACTCAATAAAACCTAAGCCTAAAAAAAGCGAGCAAAAAGATTTATGGGATAACTTACCTCATCATGATGGGAAATATTCGTATTTTTTTGGAAAAGAGAAGCTTGTTATTAATTCAGAGTGGCAATCTCTAACCTCTCTATCAGGTAACGAAGAGATGCTCGAGTATCAATTGAGTGAAGATGTTCTAGTTGATATTCAAGATTTCAATCGAGATGGGCTTTATTATATTAAATGTCAGGATGCACTGTCTGGTGTTGTTGAAATTGAGATTGAATTTACACTTAAGGTGCCTAAAAAGAAGGTTACATTGCCAGCAGATGTTCAAGCTATTTTAGATAAATATAAAGCATTTAATAGATTTATAAAATGGGGTCTAAATTTTGGCTCGGGTGAATAAAAGTTAACTTCAGCAAACCCGACTGGAATCGATTATTTAGCCGCAATCAATAAGCAGAAACAAGGGGCTTGTCGGCATTTAATGGTTGCTTGTTTTGATGCGCTGCAAAAACTGAAAAAATCGCCTAAGGCACATATGGTTATTAATGATGTGCATGCGGAAATTGAGATAATACACGACGGTGTGTACATGCTCGAAGATTTAGGGGGTTATCCTGCAACACTTGAGGTTTCAGACCCACCGCGTTTCAAGAAGGCAAAAACAAAAACGAATACATCGTCTGGTGCATCTAAATCAGCGCAATCCAAAAAAAGAGACACGGATGCATGGTTTGAACATTTTTTTGAAAGTACTTTATAGTGGACCCCATGGATGAGACAGTAAAACCTTAAATCTTAGATAGTGTCCAATTATTGGAACACTGAGGCATTGCCTCTGATGACAGGCTACCTGAAGAGAAAGTGGTGTCAACGAGGAGTCCTGAGGAACGAAGGAA
>JASJHH010000037.1:0-11878 GCA_033791145.1 Legionella sp. | reverse complement strand
GGTTCTTACCGGCAGGTTGGGTTGCTACTGGTGAACAAATGAAATGCCTTTATGATAACAAATCCAGTATTCCTGATTATAACACTAATGGCTACTGGGGCTCGACGGAGCTCAGTTCCAGCACTGCAAAGCTTACGCTTTTTTTGAATGGCAATCAGGTCAGTAGGGCAAAAAATAGTGCTCGGGCGGTTCGGTGTGCACGGAATTACACATAAACAAAACTTTGATAATTGATGGTGCAACCATCGATTATCAACCATAATTGCTGATTATACCATCAACAATCAACCTAACTGCTTACAAGCAGCCCATAATTGCCCTAAGCACTCATGCCATGCGGCATTAAATCGCAAAAGATTAATAGCACTCGGCAGATAATCCATCCAAGATTTTTTTGTCTCAGATTTTATCACAATATAATTACAAGGGGCTGCAATCGGATGCAAGCCTTGTTTTTCAAACAATTGCATCGAGCGCGCCATATGCAATGCTGAAGTCACTAAGTAAAACGGCGCTTTGCCAACAATCGGCTTGATTAAACGCGCTTCATCCCGCGTATTAATCGAATCAGCCTCAAGCACGCGATCGGCTTTGGGTATATGAAACGCTTCTGCCAAGGCATCAAATCGTACCGCTTCTGCATATTTGGGCTCATCTCTCGAGCCACCTGATAAAATCAATTTGGCATGAGGCAATGCTTGGTACAAACGCACGCCTTCTAACATCCGCCTGACGCTCGCATTACTGAGTGCATCCCCCGCAGGGATACTTAGATTTGAAGCAGCACCACCGCCTAA
This sequence comes from Legionella sp., assembly GCA_033791145.1. Lineage (GTDB taxonomy): Bacteria > Pseudomonadota > Gammaproteobacteria > Legionellales > Legionellaceae > JAALKW01. The sequence continues at coordinate 11,081 of JASJHH010000037.1, read as the reverse complement.
CACCACGACAAAAGGCACATCTACATCAACAGTATTCAAACGCGTAAATTGATTTTCAAAGCGCGATAGCATCCAATTCGGCAGCCAAGGCGTACTGACCACAAAAAAAACAAGCAAAAAAAACAACACAACACATCCCAAGCGCTTTGCGCGACGTGTTTGACCCGGCCAAAGCAAATAAATAATGCAGCACAGTAAAACAAAAAACATCCAAAACATTGGATTAAATAAATACTCAAAAAACTGCCGGCAGCTTGCCGCTTGTACGCCATTGATTATCATACGAATTTCCTTATTTAATTACGCAAATTAACGCACGCGCCCCATCCAATATAAGCCAATCAGCGCAAACACAGCCGTTGGTAAAACAGCTGCAAGCTCAGGCGGCCAATGCAATACATCAGCCAATGGCCCAAAAAAACGATTGGCCAAATGAAAACCAAAACCAACACTCGCACCTAACAATAATTTTGAACCCATGGTTGATGAACGCAGCGGCCCAAATACAAACGGAATAGCAAGCACCATCATCACAGCGGTTGTAAACGGTTGAACCAAACGCTGCCAATAAGCCAGCTTATAATGGAAAAAAAGCCCGTGCCCGTTTTTGGATTTTACATAATTTCTGAGCGCTAAAAAGTCGAGTTCATCTGGTTGTTTACTGCCCACACGCAACGTCACCATATCAAGCGGAATATCCCAGGGCATGCTATCTAGCTCACGTGTTTTAGTTTGGTTGCCCTGAAACAGGGTTTCTTTAATACCATAGGCACGCCACTCACCTTGTTTTTGAACCAAGCGTTCAACGCTTCTTGCAAATTGTAGGTGGTGTTGATCATCAAAACTAAATTGCTCAATATTTTGCAGTTTTTTATTAGACACCGCCTCGCCTATCACAATAAAATTGTTTTTATCTTTAAACCAAACACCATGTAAAGTTTGCATGGCTTGGCCATTGTTCATGGCTTCCCATCTTTTCTCGTTAGCCATGGCTAAAAAACGGGGTGCAAATACCTCGCCCAATACAGCGACAAACACAACAACCAACACTGAGGCTTTTAACACAGCCCATGTAATGCGTTTAATCGACATGCCTGATGCTTGCATTACAATTAACTCGCGATGGCTTGCAAGGTTTCCAAGACCCATTAATGCACCCAATAAACAAGCCACCGGAAAGAACAAATACACCTCTCCTGGCACTTGTAATAACATCACGGATAGCGCTTGTTTAATATGATATTGACCGCGCCCTAAGTCATCGAGCTCATTCACAAATAAAATAAATAGCTGAAGCCCTGTGAGCATCAGTGTGACGAGTGCAATGCTGCTTAATACCGTTTTTGCAATGTATTTATCAAGTAACCTCATGAAAGCCTCACGCGATTTCGCCAAATGAGTCCAAGGCCAATTAAAAGCATGCTGCCATGTAAAGCACCCATACCAAGCCACCATGTTATTTTTCCGCTTGCAATCGCATCACGCGAAACAAACAATAAATCAGCGTATAAAATAAATAACAATATCGCGGGCAAAAGCCGTGCATATTTGCCGGCCCGTGGGTTCACGCGACTCAAAGGCACAGCAATTAAAGTTAAAATAATCACCATCAGTGGAATTGAAAAACGCCACGCGAATTCTGCGGCTTTTGCATGTTCATCTGCACTAAAAGGCCATAAATCAGCTGATTTAAGCGCGCGTAAATCACCCGCTTTAGGCACAATTACAGGCTCTGGCAGAGGTGTTTCATAGCGTTTAAAATCAACCACTCGATAATCAGCGTGGCCTGGCTTGCCTTGGTAGGCATGGCCGTTGGTTAGCACTAATTCATGCAAATGCGTTTTAGCATCTGTTGTTATATGCGCCTTATCAGCCCATAGCACATCCCAGTTTCTTGCTTGTTGATGCGTATTTAAACGCGCTAAAAAAATACCGCTTGCTTTAGAATGCTCACCTTTCATGCTATCGACGTAAAATACAGCGTCCCCTCCTGGCAAACTGCCAAATCGCTGAGGCTCAAGCGTTTGAATTAACACTTGAACACCTGTGCTACGCAATAACTTTGTGCGCTCAACCGCAATAGCAGGGTTTATCCAAAGTAAAATCGCAAGCACCATTAAAGCAACCCCTGATGCCATGATTAAACTATGTTTTAATAGCCTAGGCGGTCCGTAACCGCAAGCATGCAACACGGTCATTTCACTGTCTGCATATAATCTTCCATATGCAAGCAATAAAGCAATGTAAAATCCAAGCGGCATGAGCAAACCCATGAGCATCGGTAGCTCAAGTGCTAATAGTTTAAAAATAAAAGCCGCAGGAATTTTTCCACTGGCAGCGCGAGCCAAATATCGAACAAATTGATTGCTCATAAAAATAAGCAATAAAATACTCGTTAGCGCAAGCAATGTTGTAAATACTTCTTTCGCTAAATATCTAAAAATAAGCACTGTTGGCTTGCCTCATATACAAAAAAAAAGAAATCTGGCCAAGTGACGTAGGCCCCGCTAAAATAACAGTTTTTGCATATCAGAGGAAGCCGACATGACATACGCTTTAATCACAACACCACATTTTGATACAACAGAAGCATGTTTTGTTATGGGCTGCTTTGAGAATCACGCACTCCCCATTCAAACAAATAATAATAAACTCAACAATTTCGCAAAAAACTTAACCCACAAAGGCGATATGCTTTGGTATCAAAATACGTTACTGGTGCACTGCGGCAATGAAAAAGAAACCACACCTGCGCAGCTCACACCGATTATCCAGCGGATTTTAACCACACTCAATCAACAAAAAATTAAACAAGCAACGGTGTGTTTGCCTCAAATAAAAAACATGACGCCCAATCAACAAATTGAATACATGATTTTGCAGTTTGATGCCGCACGATATACCGCGCCGCATTTAAAAAGTGAGCCAAATTCAAACCCGCCTCGTTTAGAATCACTGCAATTTTATCTTGAGTATGCAACCGATAAAGCCATTCAATCAGCCAAAGCAATTGCCGACGGTATTACTTGGACACGTAACTTTGCGAACTTACCTGCAAACCATTGCACGCCGAGCTATATCGCCAAAGAAGCAGTGGCTTTTGCGAAAAAACATAAAACCTTAAGCACACGTGTGCTTGAGCGCAAAGACATGCAAAAACTTGGCATGGGCGCTTTTTTATCTGTCAGCAATGGCAGTACTGAGCCACCTAAGCTCATAGAAATTCAATATACAGGCACAAGTAATCATAAGGCACCGATTGTATTGGTCGGAAAAGGCGTTACGTTTGACTCAGGCGGTATCTCATTAAAGCCATCCAAAGGCATGCACGAAATGAAATACGACATGGCAGGCGCTGCAAGTGTTTTAGGCGTAATTAAAGCCTGCACACTGATGGAGCTGCCGATTAATGTCACAGGGCTTTTGGCCTGTACTGAAAACATGCCAGGTGGCGATGCCACAAAGCCTGGTGATGTGGTCACCAGCATGCTGGGTAAAACCATTGAAATCACCAATACAGACGCCGAAGGCCGCATGGTACTTTGCGATACACTCACCTATGCTGAACGCTTAAAGCCTGAGCTTGTGATTGATATTGCAACGTTAACCGGTGCGGTTATTGTTTCACTTGGGCGCTTTGCTAGCGGCTTTATGACAGAAGACGAACGCTTGGCTGAGCTGATTGAAACGGCAGGACATGAAAGCGTTGACCCTGCCTGGCGTCTACCGCTTGATTCGTACTATCAAGACGCACTGGAGAGCCCTGTGGCTGATATGATTAATGCGTCACTTGATGGTGAGGCAGGTAGCATTACAGCCGCTACTTTTCTTTCAAACTTCACGAAAAAATACCGCTGGGCACATTTAGATATTGCAGGTACTGCGTGGAACACAGGCAAAAAAAATACAGCTACCGGCAGGCCCGTGCCCCTGCTCATGAACTTATTGCGACACCTTGCTCATGCGCATTGATTTTTATGTGATAGCAGATGAACATCCCGATGCTTTAAGGCGTGTTGCGACACGCCTGCTTGAAAAAGCATATGCAAAAAACTTACGTACTTGGGTAATCTGTGCCAATCAAACAGAAGCCGAGGCATTAGATGATTGGCTGTGGACCTATAAGCCCGATAGCTTTTTGCCCCATAGCCTTGCGTCAAATATACCCGAGGGCTTAGACCCGCCCATTCAAATTGGCTTAGATAATATAATACCTGAACATAACAATTTTAATTTACTACTTAATCTCAGTGAAAATCTTCCTGAGAATCTAGAAAATTTTGACCGCGTGCTTGATGTGGTTGCAGCACACCAAAAAGAATCCGGACGAAAGCGCTACAAAGCCTATCAAAAACAAAATGCAGAGCTTTACCATCACGCCGTTTGATGCTAAACTATCACCCTATTTGAACAATTAGATAACAAACCATGCCTCCACAAAAACATCAAAAAACCCAATCCCTATCTTTCTTCGACAGCCTCGACGACAATCCAATGGCTGAAATAAGCAGTTTTTTAAACACAACAGGTTTTGCTTCTTTTTATCTGAGTGCCAATAAAGTAATCAAAAAAATGCTCGATGAAACAAAAGAAAGCGTGGGCTTAATTAATAAACTTAGAGATAACGATCTGCACTTCAAATCATTCCCTAAATATCTCCAGACTAATCACGAAACAATTATCAATGCACTTAAGCACGATGGATTTAATCTTCGCTTTTTATCCACAGAACAAAAAAATGATGAAGATACAGTTATGGTTGCTGTCAATCAAAACCCCGATTCACTGCGGTTCGCATCCCGCCGATTAATAGAAAAACTTGGTCAAACAACACCCATTAACAATCGCCAGCTAACCTTCTAGCAGCATTCCAGACACTCATGCTGGCTTTGAACTACACTATAAGAACACATACAGCTCAGAGTGATGATTTATGGGCGCGAGGCATGACGGTTTAATACAATTAGGGATTGAACTAGGATACTTTGATAATGAAAGAGGTGTCTGTCAGGGGGCAACCTTTGCATGGCTCGAGGCTTCCCTACTTAAAGAAGAGATGGCTTTTAATGACCGTATAAAGCGCATAGAATTACTCATCAGTCAATCTAGAACAAGCTCAGTTCAAGGGCGATTAGATGCAGTCAAAGAAAAAGTAAAAAAACGAATGTCTTTAACAGCTGAAGACAATAATTTACTTGAAATTGAACCTTTTTTTCAAAAAATATCTCTTTATCAAAGTCCGAAAAAATATGAGGCTCTTTTCAGTGAGAAATTAGAACAAATGGATCATGATAAAGTAGCGCAGGTGATTGCGTCGGATAGAATTCAAGAGCAAGGAGGTATCGAAACCCTTTCATCAAACAGAGACATCTATAACGAAAAAGAATTATCTCAATATTTTCGTGAGCTTGCAGAGCAATTCTCAGCACTTAAAACATCAGCTTATGATAAAAAAGAACGCGTTGGCTTGCTTATTTCCACACAATCTCATGCGATGTCTTTAGTTTATGAAGGGGTTTTCCATGGCGTACCGACTTGGCGCTTTATGGATATAAATAAAGAAGAAAGTGAATTAATACCTATAAATGAAATGGATAAGTTGTCGGCTTACCTTTTTAAAAAATACAATGACGATAATAGTGAAAATATTATATTAAACACATCTTTCATCACGACAAAGAACAACCCTAAAAAAGAAGGGTTATTAAACGTTGTTCGAACTGCTCAATCAAAAAGTAATATTATTAATAAAGATTTAGATATGCTGGAGATAATGAAATTACTCCAGCTAGCCTTTTTTACTGGAGATATTCCTTTACTGAAAACACTTACCCAAAAAGAATCTGCAGGATTTGTGCTAGAGAACATGCCTAATGGTAGCGTTCACCCAGATGCATTAATCTATTTGCTTCAGCAAGATAAAGAGAATGGCGCGTTTGTTCTCTCTACAGCCGCAAAATTAGGTTACCTTAAAGTAATTGATACATGTGCTGAACACGGTATATCTTTGGATGCTCCCATTGAAAATCCCCCCCTATTTATTGCAGCATCAAATGGTCAAATAGGTGTGATACAAGCACTAAAAGCTAAAGGCATAGAACTTAACTCAAAAGATTTAAATAATTTTAACATTGCACATGCAGCTATAGCGTCCGACGATGCAAATGTCGTTGATTGGCTTATAAAAAATCAGCCTGACTTATTTAATCAAAAAAACAAGGATGGCAAGACACCGATTGACGAAGCGCTATCTAAAAGAAGCAAAGGAGTGCTCCGTGTGCTTTTAGATAATCAATTATTAGACGTAAACCAACCAGACAATTCTGGAAAGTCACTCATGCATTATGCAGCTTACACAGGTGATTTAACGCTCTTATCTATGCTGACAGAATATGATGTTAATTGGGATGCTACAACTCAAAACGGACAAACTGCTTTAATGTTAGCTGGTGCACAAGACTTCTTAACACCTAAAAGTCCGGAAAAAATAGCGGGAATTAAAAGTTTTATTCTCATAAAAAAGTATCAAACTCTCGATAAAACAGAGCGTGCACAGGCATTGGATGTCTTAAATGATGATTTGAAAGAAATATTTAAAAATGCCTCTCAACTGGGCGCTGCACTCCCATATCTAGATAAAAATGAGCGCCAAATCCTACTAAACGCCTTACTGCCTAATTTAAGAAAACTGATTAAAAGCGGGATGAAATCTCTTAGTGATAAAGAACAGGAAATACTAATTGATACTTTAAAACCTCACTTAAAAGAAATAATTACGGATGGCATACAACTGGGTGAGCTTCTCAAGCAGCTCAATAACGAGCAGAGAAAATTGTTATTAGATACAATCAAACCTGACGACCTCAAAGAGATTATTCAAAACGGTACGCAACTTGGCGCTACGCTTTTATATACGAGCTCAGAACAATTAGAAAACGTGCTTAAGGCCTTAGCGCCTAATTTAAATAATATAATTTCTAATCGTTCGCAGCTTGATTACGCACTCGAGCTTCTTGATGAAAAAAAATGCGACATTGTATTAAAGGCGTTAGCGCCTCATCTAAAATTTGATGCGATACAAAAAGATGAGCCTACTGCAAATAAGCCCGAATTAAAAAATACTAAAGAAAAATCACAAAAATCAACATTTGTGGCATTTAAGAACGTATTTAACAAAAACATATTACAAAAAAAACCGGCCTCAGCTGTTGATGGCGAGAAGAACGTGGGAGTTCAAAAGCATCCACCAAAAACAACGCCTAGAGGCCCCCGCTAAATGATGCTTTCATACCCCATATTTTTTAATTAAATACGTAGCAATTGCCTGAATTCCCATAGCTTCTCCGCCTTCGGGTTTACCCGGTGTTGTTTTTAAATTCCAGGCCATTAAATCACAGTGCATCCAAGCTGTTTTTTTAGTAACAAAGCGCTCTAGAAATAAAGCAGCTGTAATTGCGCCACCATAGCCTGAGCTTGCTGAGTTAGCTAAATCTGCAATATTAGAATCAAATAGCTTTGTATAAGGCTGGTAAAGGGGTAAACGCCAAACCGGATCTCGCATGGCATTTGAACCTGCCACAACAGCCTCTGCAAACGCATCATTATTGCTGAACATTGCCGTAATATCTGTACCTACTGCAATACGCGCAGCACCTGTTAAAGTTGCAAAATCAATCAATAATTCAGGCTTATTCTCACAAGCTTTGGTTAAAGCATCAGCGAGCACTAAACGCCCTTCAGCATCTGTATTATCAATTTCAACCGTCAAGCCATTACGCATGGTAATCACATCGCCCGGCCGGTAAGCTGCAGCACCGATTGCATTTTCAACCGCTGGCACAAAAAGCTCTAAATAAACAGGAAGCTTAATTGTCATTATCCACTCGGCTAAACCAATCGCGTTAGCTGCCCCTCCCATGTCTTTTTTCATCAAGCGCATGCCACGAGATGGCTTTAAATCTAAGCCGCCTGAGTCAAAACAAACGCCTTTACCGACAAGTGTGACACGAGGATGTGTTTCATCTCCCCATGTGAGTGATGCTAAACGCGGGGCTTCAACAGCGGCACGCCCAACAGCATGAATCGCTGGAAAGTTAGCTTCTAGCAAATCTTTTCCGACTGCCACTTCATAGTCAGCACCATGTGCTTTTGCTATGTCTTCAACCGCTTTTGCAAGGGCAACAGGCCCCATATGATTGGCAGGGGTATTAATTAAATCGCGCGTTTTAAATACAGCTTTGGTTTCTGCTAATATATTAGCCAGCATATTTTTGTTTAAAACTAAAACCCGCGGTTTAGCATCTGATTTTTTGTATTGATCAAATCGATATTGTGCAAGCGACCAAAGCACTGCTGCACGCTCTGATAATAAAGCCTCAAATTGATAACAACCGGCTGGTAATTGCGTCACGGCTTTAGCAATAGCATCAGCTTCTGACTGCTCACCTAAACCTATATATATTTTTAAAATATCGCCTTTTGCATCACCAACTGCGGCCCACTCGCCTGATTTAGCTTTAAATTGCTGTATTTTAATTTGAGGTTGATCCAAATCAGCGACAGCCTCAAGACTCGCGACCAATATGAGTGAAATCGCATGTGTCGCATCGGTTTGATCATCTATTTGATAAAATTGCTCTGCTTTCATCACTGCTCCAAAAGTTGGCCTCTAAATTGCTGAAATCGCATGCCTGTAGCGCCCAGACACACAAAATAAATCACGCCGGCAAGTAACACATGACCCAGTAAATGCATCAGTCGATGGCGCATGGCAAAACCCATCCAATTATTTAAATCACCTGCAGCCCAAACTAAATACAAACCAAGCACTATATTTGCCAACAATAATTGCAACAAAAATTGTCGCCATCCAGCTGAAGGTTGGTAAGCACCACGCTTCCATAATAAACCTAATAAAAGAAATGCATTGGCATAACCCGAAATAGCTGATGCAAGGGTGAGGCCTGCATGTGCCAATGGAAAAATAAATATGGCGCATAATATTGTATTTAAAATCATGCAAAAAGCACCCACTTTTACAGGTGTTTTAATATCTTGTTGTGCGTAAAACCCAGGAGCCAAGACTTTAACCATCATAAAAGCAGGCACACCAAGGGCTAACATAAATAAGCTTTGTTGTGTTTGTAACACATCAAACGCTGTAAATGCACGATATCCAAAAAAGCTAGATAAGAGCGGCATGCCAAATAACACGAGCCCGACCGCCGCCGGCACACCAATCAGCAATAACAAGCGTAAACCCCAGTCGATTGATTTTGAAAAATAGTCTGTGCTTGCTTCAATATGTTTTCGAGACAAGTGCGGTAATATCACCGTCGCAATGGCAACCCCAAATACGCCTAATGGAAAATCGATTAATCTATCGGTATAAAATAACCAGGTTACACTGCCTACTTGCAGAAACGACGCAAAGACCGTATCTACTAATAAATTAAGCTGGGCTATCGATACGCCAAACAAGGCCGGCAGCATGAGCTTTAATACACGTAACACCCCTGGATCTTTAAACATCACCTGTGGTCGCATTAAAAACCGGTGATGCCTCAAAAACGGCACTTGAACGAGTAGCTGTAAAAATCCACCGACTAAAACACCCCAAGCCAGTGCTGTAATAGGTATAGGTAAACGCGGGCTCAAATAAAAAGCAGCTGTAATTAAACTTAAATTTAAAATAATCGGGGTCAGTGCCGGTACGGCAAAATAACCATAGGTATTTAAAACAGCGCCCGCCATCGCAGTGAGTGAAATCAGCATTAAATAAGGCAACGTTAAATGCAGCATATGCGTCGCTAGGTGCGTGCGCGCTGCATCTTCACCAAATCCTGGTGCAAATACAAAAATAATGCCGGGGGCGATTAACTCTCCAATCACCACAACAGCCAATAAGACAACCCCTAAATTTCCAGCAATTCGCGCTAAGAATAAACGCACTTCATCGATAGAGCGGTTGGTTTGATATTCACTGAGTACCGGCACAAAAGCTTGTGAAAAAGCCCCTTCAGCAAACAAGCGTCGCATAAAATTAGGAATACGAAAAGCAATAATAAACGCATCCATCCCAGCTACAGCACCAAACAATTGTGCAAACACCATGTCACGTACAAATCCCATGATGCGTGATAAAAAAGTTAAGAGTGATACCACGGAGGTTGAACGTAATAATCCTCGTTTTTTGTGTGTAATCACTTCTGCAGAATCAATCGAACTCATGTTTATTTAATCTCTTGCTATAACGCGCATATATTTGCTCTAATAATACCTGAATTTATTCATAACATCTTAATAAAAATAATATACGTTATTACGACTTGCAATCAAATTACATCGTAATTACAATGTAATTATGAGCAACCTAATGTTTGAATGGGATAGTCAAAAAGCACTATCCAATGAAAAAAAACATAACATTAATTTTAATGAAGCTAAAACCGTATTTTTTGATGAAAATGCGAAGGTTATTCATGACCCAGCTCACTCAACAAACGAAGATCGCTTCATTATTTTAGGATTAAGTGCAGATACACGAATACTTGTCGTTTGTCATTGCTATCGAAAAAACGATCGTGTTATTCGAATCATTTCTGCCCGAAAAGCGAGTAAACGCGAGTCTAATCAATATGGGAGCAATTACCATGGATAAAGAATATGATTTCTCACAAGCAAAAAAAAATCCGTACATCAAAGATTTAAAAAAACAAGTCACTATTCGCTTAGACTCTGATACGATAGATTACTTCAAGGATTTATCAAAAGATAATAGTATTCCATATCAAACCCTGATTAATTTATATTTACGTGACTGCGCTTTAAAACATAAAAAATTACGCATAGGATGGGTAAATAAATAATATGAAACGTTTCGCATTCATGATTTCAGACAGAACGGGTCTTACCGTTGAGTCACTCGGCAACAGCTTACTGTCGCAGTTTGAAGATGTCAGCTTTGAAAAAGAGACCATGCCCTATATCGATAGTATTGAAAAAGCAAAAAAAGCACTCGAAAAAATTCATGCGTGCGCAGGCGACAGCAAACCCATTGTATTTGTAACATTGATTGATTC
>JASJHH010000036.1:0-16591 GCA_033791145.1 Legionella sp. | reverse complement strand
GCTAACATCGTTGGATACCAAATGACGTTTTCAATCCACTGCAGCCAAATCGCCAAAAAACCTGCTCGCTGTCCAAAGGCTTCTTTGACCCACACATAAACGCCACCTTGCTTTGGCCAACCAGACGCAAGTTCTGCTGATACCAAAGCTGTTGGTATCAAAAAACAAATTGCGCCTAAAATAAAAAACGCAATCAACTGACTGCCAAACAAAGCCGTTGCAGGTAAATTTCGGATGCTATCAACTGAACCAACCGTAATCATGGTCAAGCTAAATAGGGTTAATGCATGTTTTTTTTGCGCCATTAAACACCTCTTGGAGTCAAAATTTAAACAGTTCTGTGCGCATTATACCACACTTTAATTTTGTATTTAGGGAGGAGCCCTACATGAAGCGCTTTTATTCACCTGATTAGCGTACCATCTACAGCTTTATATATTTCACTCACAGTCGCCTCATCACCTAACTCACCGGCCACAACCCCTGCAACACCCCGAGAAAAAAATTGCTCTAAATCATGAATATCACGCGCAGGCGCGCCCCCCGAGATGTTCGCACTCGTAGACACAATTGGCCCATTCTGGCACAAAGCATGCGCAACAGGATGCGCTGTCATACGTACCGCAATGCCTTGATGCTCACCCGTTATCCATTCGGGCGCCTTATCTGATTTAGGAAATATCCAAGTAACTGGCCCAGGCCAGCTGTTTTTAATTAACTCAGAACGCGCTTTAGAAACAGCATTTTTATCAATTAAATCCCATAATTGCGGCCAATCAGCAATTAAGATAATCAAGCCTTTTGATTTATCTCGCTTTTTTAATGCCAAAATACGCAATACAGCTTGTTCGTTAAATATATCGCAGCCCAAGCCATATACTGCCTCAGTGGGATAGGCGATGACCTCACCTGCTTTAAGCAATTCTCGCGCTGTATTAATTTGCTTAATTAACCGCATCAGTTGCTTCCGATAAAATTAATTCGCGCATTTTGGTGCAGACATCATGCAATACAAATATATTATGAATGCTCGCAAGCGCTGTAAAACTCGCTGCTTTTTGCTTGAATAAATCATGCATAAACGCGCGTGAAAAATGCGTGCAGGTATAACACGCGCATCCCGGCATTACGGGGGATAAATCATCAGAAAAACACGCTTTTTTAATTTGAATGCGTGCTTGCGGGTGCTCGCTTTCAAATGCAAACCAATCGCCTTTGCGTACCATCTCACCGCAATAAAGCGCGCCATGGCGTGCATTACGTGTCGGGGCGACACAGTCAAACATATCAATGCCTTCACGCACGACATCGACCAAATCTTGTGGCGACATCCCAACGCCCATGGTATATCTTGGTTTTTCTTCAGGCAGTAAATCATGCACCCAGCGAATCACCTCAACGGTTTTTGCCATATCAAAGCCAATGCTCTCACCGCCCAGTGCTATCCCATCTAGCGCCTTGCTCGTAACAAATGCAGCACTCTCACGCCGAAGGGTTTTATAAATCCCACCTTGAATAATGCCAAACAAAGCCTGCTGATAACCATAGCGTGAATTTGGATGTGCTTGATGATAAGCAATCGATTGATTCAGCCATCGATGCGTTCTTGCCATAATAAATGCCGCTTCATCTTCAGTCAGACTATCAGGCGTGCATTGGTCAAACGCCATAATCATATCGGCCCCAATAATTTTTTGGGTTTCAAGCGACATCTCTGGCGTCATATGAATGGTTTTATCAGAGCCCGGTAATACAAAATGCGCGCCCTCATCATCAATTCGGCATAACTCTTTATTTTTAGATAAGCTAAATACCTGAAAGCCTCCACTATCGGTTAGCATAGGCCCATGCCAGCCCATAAATTTGTGCATGCCGCCTGCGGCTTCTATCACCTCCATGCCAGGGGCGCAGAGCATATGATAGGTATTGCCTCCCAAAATCACTTGGCTGTTTGCATCCCATAGTTCTTTTGGCATCATATTATTAACGCCTGCACGCGTGCCAACAGGCATAAATACCGGCGTAATAAATTCACCATGAGGGGTTGTCACACGCAACACACGTGCTTTCGTATGTTTGTGCTTTGCAATGACTTCTGTTTTAAACGTGTTCATCTCGCGAATACTTCACTCCCAAAAACACACTCAAAATCCCTATCAAGCTAAAATAAATTAAAGACCAAGCCGGCATAGACAATCCTGCAAACGTCCAGGCAACTTCACCACAGCTCGTGCCACCCCAAACAAAGGTATGCAAGACTTCATGCCACGGGAGCTTATGAATCAGCATTTCAACCCCCGGCAAACACACGCCCGTATCGGCCACTGGCAGTGATTGCAGCCAAAGCTGTCTTAGAGCAAAAAAAACACCTGCTAATGCGACAAAAAACTCAACAACTAATACACCCCGTTTGACTAAAAAAATACCTAGCAATGCAACTAAAAAAATTAGCACCATCATGCCACGCTGCATGAGACACAACGGACAAGGCGTTAGTGCCTCAATATATTGTAAATAAAACGAAATCATTAAAGCCAATCCCGTCACGCCAAAAATAAATCCCTGTCCTAAACGCTGACACTGCTTCATTGAGTCCTCCTCCTGCTTACTTAAATGGCGTTGCGTAGGGTAAATCTTGCAGCTCACTAATCCGTAATAACTGATTATATTTAGCGACTCTATCTGTTCGGCACAAAGAACCTGTTTTAATTTGACCAGCCCCTGTTGCCACCGCTAAATCTGCAATAAATGAATCTTCCGTTTCGCCTGAGCGATGTGAAAGCACGCATCGGTAATCATGTGCTTTAGCTAGTTGAATCGTTTCTCGTGTTTCTGTCAATGTCCCGATTTGATTTAATTTAATTAAAACCGCATTTGCAACAGACGCGTCAATACCTTTGGATAAAATCTTCGGATTTGTTACAAAAATATCATCGCCAACCAATTGTGTTGTGTGCCCGAGCACATCTGTCATATGCTTCCAGCCGGTCCAATCTGCTTCATCTAATCCATCTTCAATGCTCACAATGGGGTAAGCTTCTAATAGATTCGCATAATAGCTGACTAAATCTTGGCTATTTAAACTTAAATTTTCTGATTTCAGATGATACATGCCCTCAGAAAATAATTCAGATGCAGCAACATCTAAAGCAAACACAATATCATCTTGAAGTTTATAACCTGCTTGTTCGACCGCTTCAGAGAGCAAATCGAGCGCTTCTCGATTAGAGCGTAAATTCGGTGCAAAGCCCCCTTCGTCACCCACGGCGGTATTTAGCCCTTTTGCGCGTAACACCGATTTTAAGCCCTGAAAAATTTCAGCGCCCATTTGAATGGCCATTGGAAAATCTTTAGCACCCACGGGCATAATCATAAATTCTTGAATATCAACGTTGTTATCTGCATGTGCGCCACCGTTTAGCACATTCATCATTGGCACAGGCATACTCATGGCCTCGCCTTGATTAAGCGCTAGAAACAAAGGCTTATTTTGTGCCAGTGCTGATGCACGGGCCGAGGCAAGCGAAACAGCCAAAATAGCATTGGCCCCTAAACGCGATTTATTCTCTGTGCCATCTAACTCACACAAGCGTGCATCGAGTGCGGCTTGATCTTCAACCGACACTTGTTGCAGTGCATGTTGAATATCTTGATTAATAAAATTAACCGCTTTTAACACCCCTTTGCCACCAAAGCGGTTTTTATCACCATCACGAAGTTCACAGGCTTCAAGCTGGCCTGTTGATGCGCCAGAAGGCACGCTCGCACGTCCTAATGCGCCACTTTCTAAGATCACATCGGCTTCAACCGTTGGATTTCCGCGAGAATCTAAAATTTCACGGGCTTTAATGCTTACAATTCGCATTGTTCTAATCCTTATTGCTTTTTAGTATATTTCCAAGAGCCGTGCCCAATCGAATACTCATGCCGGCTTTTAATTCAGGTGTAAATGTAATATTACGTGCAAACAATAAAATCACCGTAGAGCCTAATTTAAAATATCCAAGCTCATCTGCTTGTTTTAAGCTTTCTTTAATATCATAAGATTTAGTTTGTTTGGGTCGCGGTAAATCACCTTGCCAGCGAGTGCCTATTTTACCCACAATTGTCGCTCCTACAAACACAACAGCCATCGGCCCAAATTCTGTTTCAAACAAAAGCACCAATCGCTCATTGCGTGCAAAAAGCTTTGGAATACGTTGTGTGGTTGCAGGCTGCACTGAAAAAAGCTGACCCGGCACATGTGTCATATGCTGTAACTCACCTGCACACGGCATATGCACCCGATGATAATCTTTAGGGGATAAATAAATCGTTGCAAACGCGCCCTGATTAAACATATCGCTTTTGGATTTGTCTAACACCAAAAGATCTTGTACCGAGTAATATTTGCCTTTGGCCTGCAATAGCTGGCCTTGTTCAATATTGCCGAATTCACTCACAAAACCATCAACAGGCGAGACTAGATCTGCTAAGGCAGTTGGTCTCAAACCAGGCTTTAAATGCCTTGTGAAAAAATCATTAAAACTCGCATAAGCTTCAGGCGATTCGTATACCGCTTCACGCATATCTACATCATGATTTTTTAAAAAATAGCGGATTAAATAATTTTTAATCCAAGGTATTTTAATATCTGCAAGCAGGCCGCCAAATACAGACAGTGCTTTTTTAGGCAGCGTATATTGCAAAAAAAGTTTTATTTTAACTGAGCGCATATCCATTCATCATTAAAAACCTTAGCGCGATCATACCGAGAAATACAAAAAAGCACCAATCTTACTCTGGTTCTGATTACAAAAGCATACTTTCTGAATAAAGCTCATCAATATGAGTATGACTAATATCACCCATACAAATTCTTGGCGGATAGATTTCTTTAGTAAATGTCACGTATTTACTCACGCTAGGCGCAAAACGACCATCCAAATATAGCGCTGTAAACATACCGTATTTATTCATAAATATTTTCAAAATAGAATCAAAATTTTCACTAAAAAAAGAGTGGTCACTCATATGAATCACTTGTATTTTGTTAACGAGAATACCCGCATACTTAGCCTGTAATTGTTTATAAACCACAAGGCAAGTTTGATTTTTTAGTTCGAAAAGCACAAAAATACCTTTTTTTTCCGTATGGTCACGTATAATCCGCATACCCTCACCATCAACTTTTTCAAGTATCTTTGGCATTTCAGAAACATTTATTTTTGATTTTTTGGAAAACATACCATGTACAACAGGAATTATTTTATACTGCTTTTCAAATGGAACAAAACCGATGCTTTTAAGCAACTGGTAAGATTCAATGATCGGAGAAAATCCTGTTAAAATACAATCGGTTAGCCTCATAAGCTGACGTATAAAAAGAAGTGTTGATTCCCTGTAATTTGGTTTAACAATCAAAGAGGTTATATTACAAAATTCGTACTTTATACCGCCAATTAATCTAACCGAGAAAATTAACCCCATAAATCCAACAATTGTTTCATTGTGTTCGAGATGATATCCAATGTAATCCTTACTTCCATCCCAACGATACTCAAATATTTTTTTCCACTCCTCACAGCTATAAGGAGAATCAAAGTCTAGTAACAAAGGATAAACCCTATCAAAATCCGATGGGTATGTTTTTTTTACAACCAGTCCCGGCCTCATTTTAAACCAACACCTCATCTAATAATGCTTCTGCCTGAGGTATCATATTCTCCTGAAATACTGGAAGTTTCAATCTCGCAAGTTCAGCATGAATATAAGCACTATCGATAGGAGGCCCAGATAATACATTTTTTAATATACGCAAACCATTCTCAATTCTTTCTTCTGATTCAGTACCGATTGATAAACGAAGGAATTTATCAGTCGTCGCGCCATAGGCAGAGCCTGGTACAAGCGCAACTCCTTTTTCAAGTAATAAATATAGCGCCAAATCATGAATCGACCCTTGATACGCCCCAGTTTTAACAAAAAAATAAAACGTTGAACTCCCTGGCAAATAATCAAGGCCTGTATTTTTCATTTGCGTTTCAATTCGTTTTCGCTTAGCAACAACTTCTTTCACTTGAACTAAGGTATGCGCTAAAATATCGTCAAAATACTCCACTAAATACTGCTGCAAAATAGTCGGCGCGCACGTAATAAGATGCTGATTTAATTTAAGCAATGCCTGAATGATACGTGGCTCTGATATTGCATAACCAACTCGCCAACCCGACATGCCCATGTTTTTAGACAATGAATTAACAACAATAATACCTTTTAAATCAGGCGCGACTGTTGTCATTGAACAGAACGAATCATCAAGTACAAAATCACTGTATGCCTCATCAACAAAAAGACAAACGCCATGCTTATAACATTCATGATAAAGTGCACGTAATTCATGTTCGCTATAAACAACACCCGATGGATTATTAGGATTATTCAGAATTAAAATACGTGTTTTACTGGTAAAGTACTTTTGAAAATCACTCGTTTTTTCTAAAAATGGAATAAATCGAACCTCACCACCAACCAAACGCGCTTGCTCTTGATAACTTAACCAGGCTGGCTCATGTATCAAAACTTCATCCCCAGGATTCAAAAGTGCTTGCATACACATAAAAATAATAATTTTTGAACCTGCGGAAATCAAAATATCATTTGATGTAATAGCAGGTGCCTTATATGTTTCGTGGTAAAATTTAGCTATTTTTTCTCGAAGTTCAGGCAAGCCCTGACTATCCGAATAATGATAACCTTTGTTGAAATCAAGCTTACCAAAATCAAAAGGGGGTATGTTAAAAAAAGATTCGCCAAGCGAAAGACTAATAATATCTCGTTGTCTTCTTTTTAAATCATATATCAACTGATTAAAATATACGGATAAAGCACTAGGTATATCCTGTACCTTTCGACTAATTTCCAACACTTAAACAATGCTCCCTTTAGAAAAACCATGCTTTTTTACCTTCCCGGTAGATGTCATTGGAAATGTTTTCATATGTATAATATCGTCCGGCCATTTATGTTGTATCACTTGTTCACAAAGCCAGGCATTAAGGCTCTCTTTAAATTGATTAATATTCACAACCGAATCAAGGGTTCGAATATATAAATCATAACTCTCACCGTAAAATGCATGATCTTTTTTCACCGCCACGGCTTCAGCGACCCCAAAAAATTTTTCTGTTAATAGCTCTATCTCACGCAGCTCGATTAAAATACCCCCTTTCTTGATTATATCCCGCTCACGACCAGAGAGAATTAAGTTTCCATTTGAAAGATGCCCCAAATCACCTGTATACCAAAATCCTTCTGAATCTAATAGTGGCGCTTTAAAACCAGAGACATCGCTATACCCTATCATCATATAAGGTGTACGCACCCAAATTTGGCTCACCTTATCCTCACGATTACGCATAGGTTTTAATTTAATATCTACATCTGGCATAACCTTCCCGACACCTTGCGCTTTATCCCCGTCAAGCGCGCCTATACGCTCACTACTAATAAACGTCGTTTCGCTTAGACCATAATTTTCTAAAGGCTGAATGCCAAATGCATCATGAAATTTTTGTTTTTCTTGTGATGAAACAGGCGCCGTTCCAATAAAACAGTGATTTATTTTAGAGCATTGCTCATTTAATTGCTTTGACAAGACTTTATCGGCCAGGGTTAAAAGCCCACGTAAAATAGTAGGCACTAGCCATAATGTATTTATTTCAAAGCGATTGACTGTTTGCCAAAAAGTTAAAAATGTTCTTCCATTAAATGTTTCATCAACATAAATACTACCTCCCCCTGCCAAAGGGATTAATAACAAATTAAATAACCCGCCCAAGTAGGACATTGGCAAATAATTCCAAACTCTCAGATCAGCATTTTGAATATTGTGATATTTCAAAAACGCTTTTGCAGAAGACCAAAGTCTATCACCATCGAGCAGCATCCCTTTTGAAGCACCTGTCGCACCACTGGAGGCAAGCAAAACTTGCCCGCCTCCAGGAAAATTAATCTCATGATTATAAGAATGAAGCGTCCACGGAAGTGCATCATGACAAATCTCAATCAATTCAATCGTTGTATTTGAGACGTTTATACTCTGCTTTACGACTGTACTTATAGACTCAGAAATAAAACACACTTTTGGGCTAATTAAATTGCATGCGTTTTTTATTTCATCCGCAGTAGATGCACAAGGAAGCGGTGCATAAACATACCCCATCATGACGCTCGCTAAAAATACTACGGCTGTTTCTATTGCATTCGGCAAAACAACCATCAGCCTGTCACCTGACTTCAGACCTAATGTGCTCAGCCAATTACATGCCTGTTCAATTTGATGATTAAATTCAAGATAAGTCAGTGTCGTATTATCAGGGCCAAGCAAAGCAATTTTATTAGGCTGACATGCAACGATTTCCCTAAATTCAGTGACAAATACCTGCTTCGCTACGCTCATATTTTTATAACTCCTTCATCCAATAGAGGGTGATCATCAACCTTAAGACTTGCTTCTTGAAAAACAAAATCGAGATGAAAATCTACTTTGTTTTTACCGCCTACCGTATGATTAGACCCAAAACCAAAGTGCATACACCCTAATACGCCCTCATCGGTTAGCATCATTCCTGTCAACTTTGCAGCTGGATTTAATCCCACACCGCACTCAGCGAGTATGCGTCGTAATGAATCATCAGGATAAAACATCTCTTCTAATACTTGTAATATACGCTTGTCCTTTCCTGAGAATTCAACAATGCGCCCCTGTCTTATTTTTAATATAATTTCAGACGTTAACAATCCAATTTCAGGGTGAGTAATCGAACCATCCACAACAACAATACCGTTTGAGCCATCCTCAACCGGTGAAACATTAGATTCAATATCAGGAGGAGAGCCAAGTTCTCCCGATTTTTCAACAAAGCCTGGGCAGCAGTTTCCTACGCGCCCAGAAATATCCAACTCAATATCTGTACCTAATTTAGTTGTAACATGAACTTTGTTCCCATCAGTAAACGCTTGTGTAAATGCTTCTACAATCGGTTGCTGGGCCTTAAAATCAACCAACACACAAGGGTCTTCAAGTAAACGCCATTCATATAAAGGCAAACTTAAAAAACGTGCGCCTCTGAGTCCCGCATCAACACGAGCCTTGCTATGCGCTAATGAGTAATGACATAAACTAATAATTAACGTTGCCTCTTTCATTGCATCTGCTGCAAAAACTGGCGGTTCGTCCCCATGAGTAGATAAAAGCGGTATATTAATAACTGTCGCAACATCACCCACTTCATTCGCTATATGTTGAAACGCTTCTGCAAGATCATAGGTTAATCTATCGCACAAGATTAAAAGACGATCATCTGATTGCAAACAAGCACAATGAAATAATAAATGATGAATCGCTTTTTGATGAATTTTATCCATATTTAATCACAACTTAAGTATTTATATCTGATTCTCTCAAGATTTCAGCGATACCGTTCATGGTTAAAAATCGCTTGTCGCCGAGTGATTCATCCGATAACTTAATTTTTAACTTTTTCTCAATATCAACCACGAGCATTAATGCATCAAGCGAGGTTAACCATTTCTCCGCAAAAATATCTCGCGTTTCAGCATCTGCAGGTAATTGTAATTTCTCTGAAAACCACTTCTTTAACCAGTCAAGATAATCATTGGTTGTCATGCATTACTCCAACGGAAAGTGCTTCTTATTTTTTTTAAAAAATCTTCAAATCCACATAATCGTGCTTCAATACGATATTTATTAGAAAAATTAGCCAGTGAAATTCGACCTATCGAGTATTTGGTTTCATTCTCATTTTTATAATTCATAAAAGCCGCCTTATATCCATATTCTTCACACTTTTTTATCACCTTTGATGAAACTTCGGCCCCGCCCCCAAAAGGATAAGCGTAATAATTTATATTATATTGCTTAGCATGCAAGGCGCATTGTTTAAAATCTTGCTCCAAACCACCATCATCTAATAATGATAAGATATCATGCTTATATGAATGAAGCGCTAATTTATGATTCATTTTTTTTAACGCATTCAATGCATCTGTATCCATCACAGTAAATCTCGATTGATACATTTGATCATCAATTAATTCTTTAATCTTATCAAACGATAATATATTGTTTAGAGTATCCAGCAAGGCGTTAAGCATGCCGTAATTTGATGAAATTTTTGTATACCAAAACTCCCAGATCTTATTTCTACTATACGGTTCAGCATTGATTACAAAATCAGTTTGCAAGGCATGGTATTTCCCTTCCGGAGCATAAGAAAACCACATTAAAAGCTTATCTACCCATAAAGTATGATCATTTACCGCAGCGTCAAAATAAAATGCCGGAATAAAAAACAACCCAGGAGCGCTTTTTTGATTCAAATAAGGCGCTGCAACCTCAAGATTATTTTTATATCCATCATCAAATGTAATTATGCACGAGTTAGGAACACCAAGCTCAGTTGTCACTTTAAATCTAGAACAAATAATATCAAGTTGCTTTGAAAAAGAATATTCACTACATGACACACCAAGATGAAGAAGCGTTTCATCATAAATATGATCATTAATTACATGATGGTAAGTCAGAACGACTTGAGATTTTCTATTTAAAAAATAAAAAAATCGAAACACGCCGATGTAATATAATATTATATATAAATATATAATTAATTTTGTCATGAAACTCCCTAAAAAATACCATCCTAAAAATTATTAATAAATAATTTTACGCTCGCAGCCTAGCATATTCTCTATTTCATTTCCTATAGCTAAATCCTACCAAACAGAGCCCCCATTAAAGTGTGCTGTAATTCGCTTTTTCCTATCCATACTATTCTGAGGTTCGCAAAACGAAGGAGTAGTATGCTGAAATTCGCCGAGAACACCAATCAAGCCAAGCTATTATCCATAGCAACATCAAGCAATTTCTAATCAGTGAGGTACATCCTTTTGATGATGGCAATGGTCGTTTATCACGAATCATGATGAATGCCGAACTCGTTAGTCATAACACGTATAAAATCATCATGCCTTCAGTACATCGCGATAATTATCTCAATGGCTTAAAACTTACATCCAGAGATCAACTCTTTAGAAGTTACGTCAAAATCATGGACCAAGCACAAGCGTATACGGCATCAATCAACTGGCAGGATTATAGCGAAGCAAGAAAAAACTAGAGCATGACGAAGTCAAACCTAACGTCTGACGAAGGTATTCCTACATTTAATCAAGCACTCAGAAAACTTCAATTATCTGACACACCAGGATAAAATTCACTTTTGTCTTGACTTATTTTTCACCTTAGTGCAACATTGTAAGTCAACTTAAGGCTGCGAGGATATTTTTATGGAATACGACACACTGATAAAACATTTTGAAAATTATATTAAGGCACTAGAAGCGGTGAAAAACAAAGCACTCGTAGACACGACAGCCCTTAATTACTTCACGCTATCAGCAATGATTGAAAGCAATCAACAGACACTTAATAGTTTGGTACTTTTAGAGGCCGAGTTAAAAAACCACAGCTCTCTTACTAAGCTAGAATACAAAAATGAGATAAATATCAATGACTTCATAAAAAGCGCAACCATTAATTTAGGGGATGACATAGAAGAAAATCTTTCGAAATATGAGAGCCATTACAATTGGCTCATGGTTGCCAGTGCGGTCGCAAGCTTAGTCGTTGTTGCTGCTGCGATATATATGGCGCCTCTGATAGCTGGAGCAGGCCTCGCAAGCATGCTAATTTACACTCTCGCATCTGCTTTATTAACAACAATACTTATTGGACCTATCCCGGATTATCTTGCTGGAAAAAGAAACGACTTGCCAAAATTCGTTAACCCCAGCTTATTTGACAAGCCACTCCAACCAACGAAACAAACAACGCTTGATCCTGAGTCTACCTATAAAATGAAGATTCAAGACCCTAACGTTTCGTTCGAGCAGAACTCATTGGTGCGTACCAATAAAACAAAGTTAGACATAGGCGTCACAGTAAATCCCGCAGATTCAGGCCATCACTTTTTTAGCGATAACGCGAAAAACCTACGCGACGAGGTAAAGAAAGAATATGGAGCGCTGCCGAGTGCTTCAGCATAAAAAAATCACTATAAAAAAGGGGCCTAACAGGCCCTTTTTTTGTATACTCAATGCATCCTAATATTTTAGAATTAAGTTAACCATGACTGCACCCCCAAATTTCTCAAGTTTAGATGCCGCTGCTTTTCCTGATGCACTCAAACAATTACTCGAAACCCATCAAAAAGCAATTGATGCATTACTTGAAAAAAATAAAGTATTTACGTGGGATAATCTCATGTATCCCTTAGATGAGCTAGACGATGAATTATCCAAGCGCTGGTCGCCACTGTCGCACCTGCATGCCGTGCTAAACTCACCCGAATTACGTAAGGCTTACAAAGCCTGCTTGCCCATGCTCTCGCGTTATGAAGCGGCTGTTTCTCATAACAAAGCGCTCTATCAAGCAATCGCCTCTATCAATACAACAACACTTAATCAAACGCAGCAAAAAATTATTGCTGATACCCTGCGTAATTTTAAACTTTCAGGGGTTGCCTTGCCTTCTGACAAGCAAACGCGATTCGAGGCAATCAATACACGCCTTGCTGACTTATCGAATCAATTTGAAAATAATGTATTAGATGCTGTTGATGCATATAAACTGCCTATTACGGATGAAAAACGCCTCAAAGGCTTGCCTGAGCATGCGTTACTCAGTGCACGTGACCGCGCTAAAAAAGCAGGCCAAGATGGCTGGATACTCAACCTTGAAATCCCTTGTTATTTAGCTGTTGCAACGTATGCGGATGACCGTGCATTACGCGAAACATTTTATGAAGCCTTTGTAACGCGCGCCTCAGATCAGGGCCCGCATGACAGTAAACTCGATAACACGCCGCTGATTCAAGAGATTTTGGCACTCCGTGATGAAAAAGCAAAACTGCTCGATTTTAATTCTTATGCTGAGCGCTCTCTTGCAACGAAAATGGCAGAAACACCGAAAGAAATATTTGATTTTATCCAAAATTTAATCCCACACGCACTACCAGAAGCAAAAAAAGACGTTGAATCACTCAAACAATTTGCAAAAACACACTGCAATATCTCAGGGCTGCAACCTTGGGATGTGAGCTATGTGTCTCAAAAACAAAAAGAAGCTGAATATGCTCTAAATGACGAAGCACTTAGGCCTTATTTTCCATTACCACATGTCATGCGTGGTACTTTTGATATCATTAAAACGCTTTACGGCATGCAACTTAAAGACATTACCGCATCGGTGAATACCTGGCATGATGATGTGATGTGTTATGAAATCCATGATAAAAATCAGCAATTACGCGGCTATTTATATATGGATTTATTCGCGCGCCCCAATAAACGGGGTGGCGCTTGGATGGATGACGCACAAAGTCGCTGGAAACTAAACGATGGTAGCATCCAACCTCCTATTGCTTTTTTGACCTGCAACTTTGCAAAATCAGCATCGTTTGATGTGCCAACGCTCTCACATGACGAAGTTGTGACTTTATTTCATGAACTAGGGCATTGCCTGCATCATGTCTTAACGCAAGTCGATTATCTCGGTGCATCAGGTATTTCAGGCGTTGAGTGGGACGCGGTTGAATTGCCTAGTCAGTTTTTTGAAAATTTTTGTTGGTGCCAAGAAGGCATAGAAATTTTATCTCAACATGTCGAAACAAAAGCGCCTCTGCCTGAGAATTTGTTTAAAGCCTTAATTAATTCTAAAAATTTCCAAGCAGGACTGCATTTAATTAGACAGCTTGAGTTTGCCTGGTTTGATTTTCTATTACATGACGCGTACCCAGGTGATAACCCAGCGTGGCTTAAAGAGGCATTAGCAACCGTTCGAGAAACAACCCAAGTGCTTCCTACTGCAGACTATAATCGCTTTGCCCAAAGTTTTTCGCATCTTTTTGCTGGTGGTTATGCCGCAGGCTACTATAGCTATTTATGGGCTGAAGTACTTTCGAGCGATGCATTTTCTCGATTTGAAGACGAAGGTATTTTTAATGCTAAAACAGGTGAGGCTTTTTTAACACAAATACTTGAAGTCGGTAGCTCACTGAAAGCGGCTGATTTTTTTAAAGCCTTTCGTGGCCGCGCACCTACAACAGATGCTTTTTTAAAACATCATGGCATTGATGCGTGAAAAAGCTTTATCAAATTCCATTGAAAACATTGGGCGGCAAGCAAGCAACCCTTGCGCCCTATGCTGGTGATATTTTACTAATAGTAAACGTTGCCAGCCGCTGTGGTTTTACAAAGCAATACAAAGCGCTTGAAGCACTTTATCAGGAGCATAAAGCACACGGCGTGCAAGTGCTCGGGTTTCCATGCAATCAATTCTTAAATCAAGAACCTGGTGATAAGCAACAAATTCAAGCATTTACAGACAGTTGTTTTCGTATTACGTTCCCATTGTTTGAAAAAATAAATGTCAAAGGCAAAAACCAATCACCACTGTATACGTATTTAGCCCAACATATTCAAAAAAAACCTTTGGTTTTTGTACCATGGAATTTTACCAAAATTTTAGTCTCTCGTGAGGGAGATATTTTAAGGCAATTTTTGCCCACAACAAGCCCTCAAAAAATAAGCAAGCATATCCAGCAACTCCTTCATAAATAAAAATTTTTTTTGAATAAAAATAATATCAAGAGAAAAATTGAATTGTTTCTTCAAGAATTCCTGCTTGCTCAACAGCTTCGCTTATGTCCCAATAATTGGTTTTAAATTGTAATAGTCTTGGTTGTAATTCTTCAGCAATAGGACATAAACCTTTTTTGTATGTGTCTAGTTGCTGGGCCGACATAAAATATTCTCGGTTAAGAAAGTTCCTTTTTTGAAACATCGGCTCAAGATAAGTCAAAGCCCAAGTCGCGTATATCCCATGTCCGCCAAATTCGAGAAATTTATTTCTAAAATCATACCAACTTATTTTAGGGTGCTGTAATACAATAGCATAGGTCCAATAGCTGTGTTTATAATCAAGCCCTACTTTTTGTTCAATCAACCAATCACATTTTTGAACAACTTCACTAAATAAATGTCCTGCATCTATTCTTTTTTGAACCAGAAGATCTATGTTCTCTACTTGTGCAAGCGCCACTGCAGCACATAATTCAGGCATCCGATAGTTCCACCCCATTGTGACATGACGAAAATAATTTGGATCTTGAATGTCTTGCTTTGTAATTTTTGCTTTACTCGCTCCTACTCCAGCATACCCCAGAGAAGATACTTTCCGAACATTTTCTGCTAATACATGATTATTTGTAATTACCATTCCCCCTTCACCAGAAGCAAGATGTTTAGAACTTTGAAAACTAAAACTCGCGGCATCTCCAATCGTTCCGACCAAACGGTTTTTATATTCACCTAAAAAACATTGCGCATCATCTTCAATCACATAGCAATTATGTTTTTTAGCAATCTCCATAATAGGATCCATATCTGGAGAGAGGCCAAATAAGGCTACGGTAATAATTGCTTTTGTTTTTGGTGTTATTCGTTCTGCAATCGACTGAGCTGAAATTTGAAAAGTTTCTCTATCAACATCTGCAAACACAGGCGTTGCATTTGCCTGTAAAACTGCAAGTGTAGTTGCAGACATCGTTAATGGAGGAACAATGACTTCATCTCCTGGTTTAAGGCCAATCCCTTCTAAAATAGCATGTAACGTTGCTGTACCATTAATGTGAGAAATCGCATATTTCACACCAAAACGCTTAGCAAAAGCTTCTTCAAGGCGCCGCATCATTATAGAGCCTTTTGAACTTCTAAACCCTGTCTCAAGTACTTCTCTAACATAAAGCAATTCATTACCAAATAATCTAGATTTAGTCTCAACGCTCATTTTTGTTCTCCATGTATCGCATTTAAATAACCCTCATTACGCTGCACTCCTTTATTAATTTCCATTAATTCCGGGTGGTCTTTTAATAAACTAATCACATCTTCATAAGAAAATTTATTTTTAAATTTAGGATAGAGTTCCGCATAAATTTTTTGAGTAAATTCAAAATCTTTCTCATAGTCAATCGTCCATCTCCAATGACTCAAATTTTCTTTATAGTTGAAATTATGAATTTTAAATTTCTCAGGGTATTTCCAGATATAAGGCGTGACATGCTCTCTCTCTGAAGAAAGTACGGCTTCTCGGTATGCTCGCTTCAAAGCATCAATTCTAAACACCTCAATATCAAGACCCTCAGGATAAGTGGGAAAGAGTGTATTACTACAATAATCTAATAAGGGGTCAGCTTTTAAAAAGCTGATCGCTTTATCAATAATTTCAGATTCTTTAAATGGATCGTCTGCCGTGACTCTTACTATGATATCAGAAGGGTATCTTTGAGCACATTCATAAAATCGCGCCAAGACGTCTTGGGTCGCTCCTCGAAAACAAGGAATTTTTTGTTGATTAAGATAGTGTACAAGTGGATCGTCTAAAGCTTCGTTAGTTGTAGCAACTATAATTTTATCTACAAAAGTAGCTTGGCCTAGACGATCTACGATATGTTGAATAAGGGGT
>JASJHH010000035.1:0-10527 GCA_033791145.1 Legionella sp. | reverse complement strand
TCGCCTGCTTGCAATATAAAAGCACGGCCGATACTTGCTTGTGCGAGTGCTTGTTTTAAATTTAAAATCGCAGACACCGAAACCAATGGCGGTTTTTGGCGAAGTTTTTTTAAAACAGTCTCAACACGCATTTTATCCTGATAGACAGGTGCCTGCGGATTTGGGCAGTTTGACCAGGATGTAGGGTTCCAAGCTGTCGGCATAAAAATAATTTAAATTAGAATTTCAAATAATCAGGCGGGTATTATTACGGTTATTGCTCAAATGAACAACAGGGCCCTTGATTTTTAGATGAATGCCCCAATTTTAAAAGTAACTTGAATATAAGGTGGGTTAGTTAATATGAGTGAACAAACAAAAGATTGGGGTAAAATTAAAGAAGCATGTGAAGAAGAAAATCTTGAAAATCTTGAAATAGAATCAGAAGACGGTGAGGGAGGCGAAAGCACAGAAGCATTAGAGCACCCTGATTACACTGAACTTGAAGAGAAACTAACAATAGCAGAGCAAAAGGCCCATGATAATTGGGAAAAGCTCATGCGTGTAACAGCTGAGATGGATAATTTACGTAGGCGCTCAGAGCAAGATGTGACCAAAGCACATCGATACGGCCTTGAAAAGTTTATTAATAACCTATTGCCAGTCGTCGACAGCCTTGAGCAAGCCGAGCAGTTGGCCGAGGAACATGGTGACACGGCTATGCATGAAGGACTTGAGCTGACCATGAAATTACTACTGGATATGCTTAAAAAAGCACAGGTTGAACAATTGAATCCTGTAGGAGAAAAATTTAACCCTGCGATGCACGAAGCAATGAGCATGCAAGAAACAGCAGAAGCTGCACCCAATACAGTGATTAATGTGTTTCAAAAAGGCTATAAGCTCAATGATAGGGTGATTCGTGCGGCACGCGTGATTGTGGCAAAAGAAAAAACAAGTTAATCCCTTGAAATTAAAAAAAATCCCCTCATATATGAGGGCATAGTAATATTTTTTTTAGATAATATGAATTTGGAGAGCAAAAAATATGTCAGCTATTATTGGAATTGATTTAGGAACCACCAACTCATGTGTTGCTGTGATGGAAGGAAAAGAAGTTCGCGTGATTGAAAATGCGGAAGGGCATCGCACAACCCCATCGATTATTGCTTATACAGATGAAGAGGTGTTGGTTGGACCGGCTGCAAAACGTCAAGCGGTAACGAATCCAGATAATACAGTATTTGCGATTAAGCGTTTAATTGGCCGTCAGTTTTCGGACAAAATCGTTCAGAAAGACATTAAGATGGTGCCTTATAAAATCGTTAAGGCCGATAACGGCGATGCTTGGGTTCGTATTAGAAACGAAGATAAAGCGCCCCCACAAATTTCAGCTGAAATACTCAAAAAAATGAAAAAAACAGCTGAAGAATATTTAGGAAAAGATATCACTGAAGCAGTGATTACAGTGCCTGCGTATTTTAACGATTCACAGCGACAAGCCACTAAAGATGCCGGTCGCATTGCAGGGCTTGAAGTCAAGCGGATTATCAATGAGCCAACTGCTGCAGCACTTGCTTATGGCATGGATAAAAAACGTGGTGACTCAACGATTGCTGTGTATGACTTAGGCGGCGGTACGTTTGATGTTTCTATTATTGAAATTGCAGAAGTTGATGGTGAGCATCAGTTTGAAGTATTGGCAACCAATGGTGATACTTTCTTAGGCGGCGAAGATTTTGATTTGGCTTTAATTGAGTATTTATCGGCTGAATTTAAAAAAGATTCAGGGATTGATTTACACAGCGATCCACTCGCATTACAACGTTTAAAAGAAGCCGCAGAAAAAGCAAAAATTGAGCTTTCTTCAGCACAGCACACCGATGTTAACTTGCCTTATATTACAGCTGATTCAACGGGACCTAAGCATTTAAACATTAAATTAACCCGGGCCAAACTTGAGTCTTTGGTTGAAGCGTTAGTCAAGCGTACGGTTGCACCGTGTAAAACAGCATTGAAAGATGCTGGGCTTACAATGGCACAAATTGATGACGTGATTTTGGTCGGTGGTCAAACACGTATGCCTTTGGTTCAAAAAACGGTTGAAGATTTCTTTGGTAAAGAGCCACGTCGTGATGTGAATCCTGATGAAGCTGTGGCTGTAGGTGCTGCAATTCAAGCGGCTGTTTTATCTGGCGATGTAAAAGATATTTTATTATTGGATGTTACGCCACTCTCACTTGGTATTGAAACAATGGGTGGGGTGATGACAAAATTAATTGATAAAAACACAACCATTCCAACCAAGGCGAATCAAGTATTTTCAACGGCTGATAATAACCAAACAGCAGTGACTGTGCATGTATTACAAGGTGAGCGCGAACAAGCGTCAGCTAATAAATCACTCGGTCGTTTTGATTTATCAGATCTTCCAGCAGCACCTCGTGGTGTGCCTCAAATTGAAGTCACGTTTGATATTGATGCCAATGGTATTTTAAATGTATCAGCCAAAGACAAAGCAACCGGTAAAGCACAGTCGATTGTGATTAAAGCATCCAGCGGTTTAAGTGATGATGAAGTTGAAGCCATGGTGAAAGACGCTGAAGCACATGCAGGCGATGATAAAATATTTAAAGAAATGGTTGAGCTGCGTAATCAAGCCGATAGTTTAATTCATAATGCTGAAAAATCATTAAAAGAACTAGGTGATGATGTTGATGCGACTGAAAAACAAAGCATCGAAGAGGCGATTTCAGCACTTCAAGAAGCATTAAAAGGCACTGATAAAGCTGAAATTGAAGAAAAGCTTGAGGTTTTAAACAAAGCATCTTCTTCAATGGCTGAGCGTTTGTATGCGAAGCAATCTGCAGATGCCGCACCTGCTGAAAATGCAGACGAAGCAAGTGCATCTGATTCTGGTGAAGAAACAGTTGTGGATGCTGAATTCGAAGAAGTCGATGATACTGACGGCGGCGATACTAAAAACAAAGAAGACGATAAAGCGTAAGTCTTACACCGAGAGAGCAATTCATGCAGCAGCAAGATGATTATTATGAGCTTCTCGGTGTCGCGCGCGACGCCAGTGATGCAGACGTAAAAAAGGCCTATCGTAAGCTTGCGATGAAATATCATCCGGATAGAAATCCGGGTGATAAATCATCAGAAGAAAAATTCAAAGAAATTCAAAAAGCCTATGCCATTATTTCTGATAAAGAAAAACGTGCGGCGTACGACCAATTTGGACATGCAGGTGTTGATGGCATGGCTGGAGGCGGCGGACCGGGTGCCGGTGGGTTTGGCGGCGGATTTGGTGATGTATTTGAAGATATTTTTGAAAATATATTTACTAGTGGTGGGCGTGGTGGTTCTCGCGGTGGAAGTGCGGGTTCACGTGCACAACGTGGCGCTGACTTACAAGTCAGTGTTCAACTGACCCTTGAAGATGCAGCGCATGGTAAATCAGTTGAAATTACAGTGCCGAGACATGTTGCCTGTGGTGCGTGTGATGGTTCTGGTGGCAAAAAAGGCACCAAACCAACCAGCTGTGAAACCTGTAATGGGGTTGGACAAGTTCGAATACAGCAAGGCTTTTTTTCGATACAACAAACCTGTCCGCATTGTCATGGTGAGGGTCAGGTGATTTCTGATCCATGTGATAGCTGTCATGGTCAAGGCCGTGTACGTGATAGTAAAACACTGACGGTTAAAATACCGGCAGGTGTTGATGAAGGTGATCGCGTGCGTTTAAGTGGCGAAGGCGAAGCCGGCTTATATGGTGGTCCAACAGGTGATTTATACGTACAAGTTGCAGTGAAAAAACATGCTATTTTTGAAAGAGATGGCAAAAACTTGCATTGTGAAGTACCGATTGCCTTTACGACAGCAGCATTGGGTGGCAGCATTGATGTGCCGACGCTAGATGGGCGCGTAGCCTTAAAAATTCCGGCTGAAACACAAACAGGTAAGTTATTTCGTTTGCGTGGAAAAGGCGTAAAATCAGTGCGTGCACATGGCTCAGGTGATTTACTATGTCGTGTGATGGTTGAAACACCGGTGAAGCTTTCACGAGATCAAAAAACGTTTTTAGAGCAGTTTCAAACATCGCTAGATAAAAATCCAGACGCACATTCGCCGCAATCAACGTCATGGTTTGGTCGTGTAAAGCAATTTTTTGAGGATATGAAACTTTAAATGATTAACTCACCGGCATGTCTTGTTCTTGCGGATGGCTCAAAATTTGAGGGTTTTTCTGTTGGTGCCTCAGGGACTTCAGCTGGTGAGCTTGTATTTAATACAGGCATGACCGGTTATCAGGAAATTCTCACAGATCCTTCTTATGCACATCAACTCGTGATGTTTACAACCGCACATGTGGGTAATACAGGCTGTAATCAAGACGATATGGAGTCTTCACGTGTTTGGGCTGAAGGTTTAGTGCTTCAAAATGATATTTCGCTGTCTAGTAATTATCGTTCGGAGCTGAGCTTACCTGATTTTTTGAAAAAACATCGTGTGGTTGCAATTGCAGGGGTTGATACGCGTGCATTAACCCATTATTTACGTGATAAAGGCGCTGTTTCTGCGTGTATTACAACGGATGTGCATCAAATTGATGACGCTTTAGCGCGTGCTAAAGCTTACCCTGGCTTGTCAGGGGTTGATTTAGCGCGTCAGGTATCTCGAAAAACAATAGAACGTTGGCATGCTGGGCGTGGTGCTTGGGCGCTCGATTCAGAGCCGCCGCGCCTGCATGTGGTTGTGTATGATTTTGGTGTGAAACATAGTATTTTACGTCGTTTATATGATAAAGGCTGTTATATTACAGTGGTGCCTGCAGATACGAAAGCAGAGGATGTCATGGCCATGAACCCGCATGGTGTGTTGTTATCTAACGGTCCTGGAGACCCATCTGCTTGTGATTATGCCATTCAGGCAACGCGTGACTTATTAAAACATCAAATGCCTTTGTTTGGGATTTGTCTGGGTTTTCAAATCTTGGCGTTGGCCTGTGGTGCACGTGCAGTTAAAATGAAATTTGGACATCATGGTGTGAATCATCCTGTGTTTCAAGTGAAGTCACCGGAGCGTGTGTTAATTACAAGCCAGAACCATGGTTTTGCGATTGATGAAGCGTCATTACCCGAATGTTTGCGCGTGACCCATCGTTCCTTGTTTGATAAAAGTTTACAAGGTATTATTCATGAGAGTCAGCCTGCATTTGGTTTTCAAGGACATCCAGAGGCAGGCCCAGGTCCCCATGATGCAGCTTGTATTTTTGATCAGTTTATTGATTTGATGCATACAAAATAAGGATATACTATCGTGAGTTTTAGCAGTGTATTTACTTCAGAATCAGTCTCAGAAGGTCATCCAGATAAAATAGCCGACCAAATTTCAGATGCGGTACTTGATGCGATTTTAACGCAAGATAAGCATGCGCGTGTTGCCTGTGAAACCTTTGTTAAAACTGGCATGGTATTAGTCGGCGGCGAAATCACAACAACTGCTTGGGTTGATGTGGAAGAGCTCGCACGCGGTGTCATACGAGATATTGGTTATAATAGTTCAACGATGGGTTTTGACTGGGAATCATGTGCTGTACTTTCAGCCATAGGCAAGCAATCTCCTGATATAGCACAAGGTGTTGATCAAGCCAATAAGACGGTTTTAGGTGCGGGCGATCAAGGCTTAATGTTTGGTTATGCTTCCAATGAAACCGATGTGTTTATGCCGGCTCCTATTGCCTATTCACATCTTTTAATGGCGCGCCAAGCAGAACTTCGAAAAAGTGGTGAGCTGCCTTGGTTAAGACCTGACGCAAAATGCCAGTTGACCTTGCGGTATCAAGACGGTAAACCTGTTGCAATTGATACAGTTGTTTTTTCGACACAACATGCCCCTGAAATTAAGCAAGCAGAACTCGTACGTCTGGTTGAAGAGAAAATTATTAGACCGACACTGCCAAGTCAATGGATAACAGCTGATACGCGATTTTTGATTAATCCAACAGGCCGCTTTGTGATTGGTGGGCCACTCGGTGATTGTGGGTTAACAGGCCGTAAAATTATTGTAGATACTTACGGCGGCATGGCACGTCATGGAGGCGGTTGCTTCTCAGGTAAAGACCCATCAAAAGTAGATCGTTCAGGCGCATATGCAGCGCGTCATGTTGCTAAAAACTTGGTAGCAGCAGGTATTGCAGATAAATGCGAAATCCAAGTGTCTTATGCCATTGGTGTTGTAGAGCCTACCTCGATTCATGTTGAAACATTTGGAACCGGCCAAATTGAAACAGGTGCGATACTTGAGTTAATTCAAGCACATTTTGACTTAACACCTGCAGGTATTATTGCGCATCATGATTTATTGCGACCGATTTATAGAGAAACAGCAACACTTGGGCACTACGGACGTGATGCCTTTCCTTGGGAACGTTTAGATAAAGTAAATGCACTACGTGCAGCAGTATCGGGCTTAATTAAGGAGAGCAAGCATGTCGGAAATAAGCGAGAAAGTAACGGATTACCGTGTAGCTGATTTAAGCCTTGCAGAATGGGGCCGAAAAGAAATTTCGATAGCTGAAACTGAAATGCCAGGTCTTATGGCATTGCGAGATGAATTTTCAGCCTCAAAGCCATTAATGGGCGCCCGCATTGCGGGTTGCCTACACATGACTATTCAAACAGCTGTTTTAATCGAAACGTTATGTGCTTTGGGTGCCGAAGTACGCTGGTCGTCATGTAATATTTTTTCAACCCAAGACCATGCGGCGGCAGCCATTGCAGCAACAGGTGTACCTGTATTTGCCTGGAAAGGTGAAACCGAAGAAGAATACACGTGGTGTGTACATCAAACGATTAAAGGCCCAAATAATTGGACCCCTAATTTATTATTAGATGATGGTGGCGATTTAACGGCTTTAGTGCATATTGATTATCCTGAGCTGTTATCTAATCTTAAAGGCCTCTCAGAAGAAACCACCACAGGCGTTGCTAGGCTGTATGAAATGGCTAAAAACAAAACGCTCGGCATGCCCGCCATGAATGTAAACGATTCGGTCACAAAATCTAAATTTGATAATTTATATGGCTGCCGTGAATCGCTTTTAGATGGGATTAAGCGCGCAACAGATGTGATGATTGCCGGTAAAGTTGCTTTGATTTTAGGCTACGGCGACGTGGGTAAAGGCTGTGCACAAGCGCTCAGAGGCCAAGGTGCAACAGTGTATATTTCAGAAATTGACCCGATTTGCGCCCTGCAAGCTGCAATGGAAGGGTATCGCGTGGTAACTCTCGATGATGTGGCCCACGAAGTTGATATTTTAGTCACAGCAACAGGTAATTATCATGTGGTGACGCATGCACACATGGCGCGCATGAAGAGCCAAGCGATATTATGCAATATAGGGCACTTTGATTCTGAAATTGATATTGCGAGTTTAAAG
This sequence comes from Legionella sp., assembly GCA_033791145.1. Taxonomy (GTDB): domain Bacteria; phylum Pseudomonadota; class Gammaproteobacteria; order Legionellales; family Legionellaceae; genus JAALKW01. Next base: position 3,104 of record JASJHH010000035.1, on the reverse strand, counting down.
CAATATCCCTGGGATAATATTAAGCCACAGGTTGATCAGGTGATTTTTCCAGATGGCAAACGCCTAACCGTATTAGCTGAAGGGCGACTGGTGAATTTAGGATGCGCGACAGGTCATCCAAGTTTTGTGATGTCCGCGTCTTTTACAAACCAAGTGCTTGCACAAATAGAACTTTTTCAGCATACAGATAATTATGATAAACAAGTGTATACGCTGCCGAAAAAACTAGATGAAAAAGTCGCAAGATTACATCTAGATAAAATTGGCGCAAAGCTGACAGCACTGACTGCAGAGCAAGCGGCTTATTTGAATCTATCGGTGCACGGGCCGTATAAGCCTGAGTATTATCGGTATTAGGGTAGCGCCTACGCCACCCGGCTTGTCCGGGTGGGCTCTATAAATCATTAGTACTGTGAAACAAACTCGGTAAGTCTTGCCAAGGGATAGCATAAATATTTTCAAATAGTTTCTGCTTTCTGGGTACTTGGCAGATAACATATGCAAACTCAACGTTATCGTATTCTTTTAGAAAAGTTTTTAAATGTTTTGCATCGGATTGTTTCGGATTGTTGGTATATTTTACTTCGAGCGGAATATAAAAATCTTGTTTATCAATCACCCAATCTACTTCTGGACCGTCCGCGTCTCGCCAATATTTTATACTGATTTTTTCGGCATAAAATTGTGCTTGTTTAACAAGTTCTAATCCAATCAGTTGCTCGAATAATTGACCCATACGCTCATTGGATAATTTGACACCCTCTTTAGCAGCAAGCCGCCTCAATCCCATATCAAATAATAAATACTTGTTACTTTTGGTTAATTTGCGGCGTGTTTTGCTTTTAATCAGTGGTTCAATACGTTCGACAATCAGGCAATCTTCTAATATTTGGTAATATTCTGCTATGGTTGTGTGCGCCACACCGACGACTTGAGATAACTTTGAATAATTAACGATTGCTCCAGATTCACTAGCAGCCAGCTCAAGAAATCGAGCAAAATTTGCCACATTTCGTACAATCGCTTCTGTCCGAATTTCTTCTTCTAGATATAAGGTGACATACGCATCTAACAACATTTCTTTTTCATCAGTATTTGTTGTTGTAACAATCTCTGGTAAGGCACCAAAGAGCAGCAGATCGGGTAATGTCTTATCGAGTAGTGGGGTCTCATCAAACGAGAGTGGGGATAAGCGAAGTGGAAGCAGCCGGCCTGGGAGTAAATTAATATGCGCCCCATGTTTAAGTTTACGCGCAGATGAGCCTGTTAATACAAATTGACACACGTTGTCGTCGATTAAACCTTGCACAACGTCCATGATAGCAGGCACTTTTTGTACTTCATCAACAATCACCAAAGGCTTGGTGCTTGATTGTTCTGCCAGTGCGATGACTTCATCGGCGAGTGTGCTCGGATCAAGCTCATACCGTAGTCGTTCCCTCGGTTGTATGAATGAGACATAAAAATCACAAGGTCTTTGTTTTAATAACGTTGTTTTACCTGTTTGCCGAGCGCCAAGCAATAAAACACTTTTACCTGTCTTTAAAAAGGTATCGAGTCGCGAAGCAATATTTCGATTAATATAGTTCATACACTCAATATTCGCCGAAAATTGAGTGTATGTCAACAAATCTTATTTTTTTAACAGGAAAGCTTGCACTTCATCCATAGGCACTTGAATCGCCTCAGCGTCACATCGTGCTTTATATTCAATCATGCCTGCATCGAGGCCGCGCTCACCAATCACAAGTCGATGCGGAATGCCGATTAGGTCATTATCTGCAAATAAAACACCAGGGCGCTCTTTTCGGTCATCAAGTAGCACATCAAAGCCTTGTTTGATTAAATCGTGATAAAGCTTTTCAGCGGCTTCTTTAACGCGCTCAGAGCGATGCATGTTAATCGGGATAATATTAATTTGAAAAGGCGCCATAGCCTCAGGTAAGCAAATACCGCGTTCATCATGGTTCTGCTCAATGGCAGCGGCTACCATGCGTGAAATACCGAGGCCATAACAGCCCATGAGTAGCGTTTGTGCTTTACCTTCACGATTAAGTACATTTGCTTTCATGAGTTCGGCGTATTTAGAACCGAGTTGAAAAATATGCCCGACTTCAATGCCGCGGCAGATGTTAAGCACACCATTGCCATCAGGGCTTTGATCGCCTGATTTAACTTCACGTAATTCAAACGCTTCATAATGCTTTGTATCCGCTTTAAAGCCATCCATCGCAAGCACGTGATGATCAATTAAAGCAGGAAGTTCTCTCTCAGACGTATCAACTAACTCAAGTGGCGATGCAATTAAATCATGTTTTTCAGTGCGTGTGCTGTTTAAAGTATCTTCTTTTCTTAAAATAAGCCGAACAGCAGGGGTGTTTTCGCCTTTTGCATATAAAGTTTGTGTGTCACTCAAATCTAGCGTTTCAGGGATAAGACAGCTTGCTTGTTCTACGTTTGCGGCATAATCACTTGTGTCACTATAAGCAATTAAATCTTCGCCTGTATCTGCGAGTACTTGAAACTCATGTGACACAGCGCCACCGATAGCACCTGAGTCGGCCTCGACAGCGCGGTATTTAAAACCTAACCTATCAAATATTTTGCAATAGGCCTCAAACATATTTTGATACGTTTTCTCAAGACATGATGTATCTAAATGAAAAGAATAAGCATCTTTCATCAAAAACTCACGCGCACGCATAACACCAAAACGAGGCCTGATTTCATCACGAAACTTGGTTTGAATTTGATATAAATTTACTGGCAATTGTTTATAAGATTGCAATTCTTGACGCATTAAGTCAGTAATGACTTCTTCATGTGTTGGGCCAAAGCAGTATTCACGCTGATTATTATCGGTAATTCGTAATAACTGCCCACCAAATGTATCCCAACGTTCGGTTTCATGCCAAAGCTCAGCGGGCTGAATAGCCGGCATTAAAAGCTCTAAAGCACCTGTTTTTTTGAGTTCCTCACGTATCACAGCCTCTATATTGCGCAGTACTTTAAGGCCGAGTGGCAGCCACGTATAAAGCCCTGATGCCAGTGGACGGATGAACCCTGCGCGCAGCATGAGTTTGTGTGATGCAATTTCTGCTTCA
>JASJHH010000034.1:0-5761 GCA_033791145.1 Legionella sp. | reverse complement strand
AAATTAGATCAAATGAACCCGACCCCTTTGATTTTTGATTAATTTATGATTAGTTAGAAGCGGTCATGCGTTGTAATCCACTAGCTAAATTGTCTATTTGCGCTGTCGCTTCAGCTGCACCAAGGTTGTTTCTTTGCGCTTGAAGCGCATCAATTTCAGAAAGAGCATTTGGCTGAAAGAAGCTATTTAAATTTTGTTTGGCTTTATTTTTAATCCACGCGACACTTTCAGATTTTTCTTGTGCTCTAGCATAGTCATAAGGATTTTCACCATCAGAAAAAGAAAGCATAGGACGAGCACCTAATGCTTGAAGTGTATTTAAAAATTCAGTGTCTTCGGTGTCGATGGCGGAGCGAAGTGACGCATCACGTACGATCTTTAAAGTGTGTTTTTGTTCTTCTATGTTTCTTTCTGCTCTGCTTGAAATTTTCGCGGCAAACGCATAAGGAGTGAGGTTTTTTGTCATTCCTTTGCTACCGAGAGGCTTCTTGAGGCAGTCAGGGTGCTCTTCTATAAAGCGCATTATATTCTCATCTTCTCGTTTGACTATCATGCGTGAAAATGCTTTTAATTCTTCAGGTGTTGCAGGGGTTAAATTTGGCATCTCAGTATCCTTCGCAAAGCTTTAAAAAAAGTCATTCTACAGGATTTTAGAGCAACTTCAAGTCAATTCTAGATCAAAATGATTTAACTTGGCTGTTTTGGGCTGGGGGTAGGTGATTGGTTTTCTATGTTAGAAATTAGATCTTTTGCTGTTTCTAAAGCAAATTCCAACGCATCAACGCCGCTCATCTCATGCTTTATGCCTTCAAGCTCAGACAGATTGATTTCATGCTTATCTGTGGCATGCTCATGAAGCTTTGTAATGCGTTCTTTGAGTGCTTCAAATCCATCGCTGTCATTTACTTCATCCAGCAATTCTTCAAGCGATTCTAAAATCTCGTTATTAATGCTCACAAAATTGTCTGCCATTTTAGTAACAGGTCGACTTTCTTTTATGTTTTTCATGTCGGTTTTAAAAAATTGTGTTGATTGTATGCTTTCTTTTTTATTATCTTTAGGTGCAAAAAGCGCTGCTAGGTCCGCTTCTAATATAATTTCTTCTTTGGGTGTTTCTTTTGCATCGCCTGTGAGTTTATCTAATATGTTTTGGAAAAATTCAGAAGATTCAAGTTGCTTGCCTGCTTGATTATCTAAATAGGGTTTCAGTACTGGGAGAATTTTTTGTAATGCCTCGGCACAGGTATTTAATTCATCCCGAATGGCCGATACATTTACTGCTTCGGCAATTTTCGTGATGCTGTGATTGATTTGAGTAATATGTGCTTTAAGTTCCTCATATTCTGTTTGGGTTATATCCGGTGCCTGTTCTAATGCATCTGACAATGAAATACGGAGGGCGACTAAGCGTTCCTGGTAATTGCTTTTTTCTTCGATTGTTAATGAATCGATTCTACTGATGAGTTCCTCTTTAAATGCCTGTGCTTTTTCGGCAATGAGTGCGGCTTCTTTGGTTGTGGCGTCCCATATTGTATTAAATATGTCTGTTACAGCTGCCCCATGTTTGTCAGTTAAGCTTGTTAATTGGTCGCCAATGGCTTGAAATATATTTTTTATGCTGGCTTCAGCCTCAGCTATTTTTTCAAGATTAACGCTACCATCCGCATTTTTATAATCTGCTTTAGCAAGCTTTTGACAAACTAAAAATTGTTCTTTTGCATACGCTTGGAAAGCCTCAAGGTCTTCATAGACTTCGTCTGTGAATGCGCTGATATCTATTTTAGATAAATCATCTAATGCATGGGTTAGTAATTGATTTTGTGCCTGAAAATGCACAAGGGGTAATTGAGCTAATTGATATTGAAGGTTCTCAATTAAAGGCAAACGAGACGCCTGTTTGGCAAATGCAATGAGTGCGGCAATATGCGCTGCATTAGTATGCTCGTTGAGTACCGCGATATATTTTTCTTGTGTGATTTTGGGTAATAGGATAACAAAAGGGGTTGTCGCTCCTGGTTTGATAATCGTATTATCATCAAGTATTAACCCTTCTTCTTTCAAATAGAGAATTAATAAATGAAATTCTCCTCTCATGATCCATCTTAAAATAAAATTATTTTCATATTCATTGATAAATCTCAAATATGCGAGGTTTGTATTTTCTTTTCTGTCAGCATTGTTTTTGACGCCCATTATTCGGCGACTTGCTTTACCGTGGCTTGATTCATCTTGCATGACATTAGTCTTAGCATCAGCAAGAGATAAATTGCGTGCGAGCTTTGAGACAACTGTATTGAGTTTTGCGCTCATATTTAGCTTTAAGATATAAGTTCACTTAATTTAAATAAATAGTACATATTGAGCGAAATGCAAAGATGTTTACTTAAGGTGCGGTTTGGGTTATTATTGGGTTGTTATTGAAGGGTATTCAAATGGCTAAAGTTCAAGATTCTGAAATTTATTGTGATGTTAAGGCATTAATGGACATGATTGATGGTGCAATCGGCGAGGCGGATGAAGAAATGTACCCGGAGCGCGCAGCAAATGCAGCTGCTGCAGCGGCACTTTCCAATAAATTGAGTGACGCGCTGGATAAATTTGAAAATACTCAAAACGAAACTGCTTTTCGTAAAACGTGTTGTGACGCAATTAATCAACATAAAAACAAACTTATTTTTGCGCCTGGTCGTTGGAATCAGGTGAAAGCAGCAATCAATGATTTTACAGATAAATATATAGGATTTAGATTTTTTAATCCGGAGTTTAGTTTTTTTGCGACACAGGGTGGGTTTGTGAATGGGAATATTACGTTTGACGGTGGATCTGTGCCGACTAAAACTGTCAGTTTGATTCCGAAGCAGTTGGATGCTGTAACTAGCGCCCTTACGATGGCAGTTTAGAAAGACGGTAATTTAACTGGGTACCCCGCATGAAGCGGGGTACGTAGCGCTTTTAATCAAAAAACTTTTCAGCATCGAGTGCTGCCATGCAGCCAAAGCCCGCTGATGTAACTGCTTGGCGATACATGCTATCTGCCACATCACCACAAGCAAATACCCCTGGAATATTCGTAGACGTTGCCATGCCTTCTAGACCTGTTTTGATTTGAATATAGCCATCACGCATATCCAGTTGGTCTTTGAAGATTTCTGTATTGGGCGTATGGCCAATTGCAATAAAAACACCGTCTAAATCAAGCGTTTGTTCGGCGTTGGTTTTTACGTTTTGAACGCGAATGCCGGTTACTTTTCGCTCGTCGCCTAATACTTCAGATAACGTATGGTCCCAAATAATATTAATATTACCGTTTTCGGCGCGGTCTAGTATTTTATCTTGTAATATTTTTTCGCTACGTAGTGCGTCGCGTCGGTGTACCAAAGTAACGGATGCGGCAATGTTAGATAAATATAAGGCTTCTTCAACGGCTGTGTTACCGCCGCCAATCACGCATACGTTTTTATTGCGATAGAAAAATCCGTCACAGGTCGCGCAGGCTGATACACCTTTGCCTTGATAGGCGGTTTCAGAAGGCAGGCCTAAATAGCGGGCAGAGGCACCGGTTGCAATAATTAAGCTATCGCAAGTATAGGTTTCAGAATCGCCTTTGAGCACAAAAGGGGTTTGTTTTAAATCGGCGGTTATAATTTGGTCAATAATAATATTTGTATTAAAGCGTTCAGCATGTAGTTTCATGCGGTCCATTAAGTCTGGGCCTTGTAAGCCTTCAACGTCTCCCGGCCAGTTATCAACATCTGTGGTTGTGGTGAGCTGACCGCCTATTTCCATGCCAGTAATTAGCGTGGGATTAAGGTTTGCGCGCGCAGCATAAACAGCTGCAGTGTACCCTGCAGGGCCTGAACCCAAAATAATTAAGCGGTGATGGTTATTTGAAGTCATTTTAAGCTGCCTTCCTATCGGTTTATTATGTTAATATCGGGCATGGTATGATAAATCGTTGCGCTTTAAAATACTTATGGCCAAACAACAACAAAAATTAGTAGCATCTTATCCTTGGACAAAGCGGTTGTGCGAAGGCGGATTTATTCTTATTTCGACGCTTGCTTTGTTTATTCTGCTGGCATTAATTACCTATCGCGTCTCTGACCCTGGGTTTTTTCATGTGACGCGGGCAAATCACTTATTGGTCTTAAATGCCGGTGGGCGTGTGGGCGCATATACAGCAGATTTGCTGTATACCCTTTTGGGATATGCCTCCTATGGCCTGCCGCTTGCGCTTGCGTATTTAGCCTGGGTGGTTTTGCATGATCATCGAACGCTTGGTGTCGTAAGTAAGCCGATGTTAGCGCTTCGTATTGTAGGGGTTGTGCTCTTATTGGTCGGAAGCTGTGGCTTGCTGGTATTTAGTATGGCAGGAACAGCGCTACGTCATCAGCCAGGTGGTGTTTTCGGACAAATTATCGCAACCTTTTTTCATCAAGTTTTAAATTCAGAAGGTGCTTTATTGTGCTTACTTGCAACCGCTTTGGTTGGAATAACTTGGCTAACGGGGTTATCGTGGGTTCGTGTCACAGAAATCATTGGCAGATACGTGATTAAAGCGTGTTGGATGAGCATCATTGGACTGCGTCGCGCAGGTTATGCGATGTATCAGGCCGGATGTGTGTTATTTAGACAAATTTTAACTTGGATTACGGCACTTAAAGCGCGCCATGCAATGCCTAAAAAACAAGAGAAAGTATTAGAACAAGTACTAGAAAGACCCAAGGCAAAACGTTTTGAAATATTACCGCCTAAAATAATTAAACCCACTGTGGTGCCTGTGGCAGCTAAACCATCTAAACCTCCTGAGGCTCCTGTTTTTTCATCAAAATTTGCAGCTGATAAGGCTGAAGTAACAGGGGTATTACCGGCGCTTGATTTACTTGCACAACCTTCAGAAGCACCGGTTGAAGGCTATTCAAATCAAGCGTTAGAAACACTTTCACATGAACTTGAACAGCATTTGATTGATTTTGGGATTCAGGCCAATGTGGTTGCAGCACATCCAGGGCCTGTGATTACGCGATTTGAATTGCAACTTGCAGCAGGGGTGAAAGTCAGCAAACTTTCAGCCTTGTCCAAAGATTTAGCGCGGTCGTTATCCGTAACCAGTGTACGTGTTGTTGAGATTATTCCAGGAAAAGCCGTGGTGGGACTTGAATTGCCCAATCCTAAGCGTGCGATGGTGGTGTTATCTGAAGTCTTATCATCTGATGTGTATCAACAAGCACAGTCGCCTTTAACACTTGCGCTTGGGGTTGATATTGCGGGGCACCCGATGGTGGTTGATTTGGCTAAAATGCCGCATTTATTGGTTGCAGGGACGACAGGATCTGGAAAATCTGTCGGGATTAATGCGATGATTTTGAGCTTGTTATTTAAATCAACGCCTGAACAAGTACGTTTGATTTTAATCGACCCTAAAATGTTAGAGCTTTCGGTGTATGACGGCATACCGCATTTATTAACGCCTGTCGTGACGGATATGAAAGAAGCGGCCAGTGCACTGCGCTGGTGTGTTCAAGAAATGGAGCGGCGTTATCGCTTGATGGCAGCCCTTGGGGTACGAAACTTAGCAGGATTTAATGCCAAAGTCAGTGATGCCATTGCGCGTGAGATGCCTTTAACCGATCCACTCTGGAAACCGACGGATAGCATGGCTGAAAAAGCACCTGAATTATCGGTGTTGCCTTATGTTGTGGTGGTGATTGATGAGCTTGCCGACATGATGATGGTGGTGGGCAAAAAAGTAGAGCAGCTT